>CAYZAH010000043.1:11596-13199 GCA_964475805.1 uncultured Pirellulales bacterium
GCATCTCAGCTTCAATGCCACCATGCTCGCTAGCTCTCGCCCAAAAGGCGCGCGGCTCAGGTTCGCTCTCTTGACCGAGGTCACGACGTCCCTCTCTTTGAGCTTGTCCCCGCCAGGTCCGGTACGTGCACTACTCGGCTGAGGACGAGGTGGACGATTTCCTCAAGACGGCGGCCGGTATCTCGGCGAAGACGTATCAACATGCCCTGAACGCCGGTTTGGCCGACGATGAGAGCACAAGATCGCGCATAAAGGCCTCGGCGGCCAATGGCTGGTTTCGAGGCCACTTGATTTATGCCGGTGACACACCCTGCGCTTTCCAGCTTGGGCTTCAGTATCGGAGCGTCTATTACATGATCAACATCGGGTACGATCCCGCTTTTTTGTCCTATAAGCCCGGCCTGATCCTCTTCTTGAAAGTGTTGGAGCGGTTGTGCGATGATCCTTCGACAGACACGTTGGATTTCTACTTCGGCGACGCGGAGTACAAGAATCGTTATGGGACCGAGCATTGGCAGGAGGCGAGCATTTGTCTGTTCGCGCCCAGAGTGTATCCAAGACTTATCAACGCGTTGCAAGTCACTACGACGTGCATGAATGCGGGCTTGAAATCCGCCATCGACAAGATGGGATTCGTGAACCAGATAAAGCGAAAGTGGCGGAACCGGCTGAGAGCAACGGCCTCAAATCCGCAAGAAAAACGCTCCAGCTAAGAGGCTGCAAATCGCGACCGTCTCATCTAATGTTCACGAGCAGAGCTTCTGCAGGTCGTGAATGGTCAGCTCATTCAAGCGATTGACGACCTTCTCCGCCAAAGTCAATTGAGCGGCGTCATAGGAAGTGGTTACGGCAATGGTGTGCATGCCCGCCTCTTTGCCCGCCTTCAAACCCCACTGCGAATCTTCGATAACGATACATTCGCTGGCGGCGATGGGTGGGTGAAAGACCTTGTTGAGTTTTCGAAGGCTCAGTAGAAATCCTTCTGGGTGGGGTTTTCCATTCTTGACCTGCTCGGCGGACACAATGGTCGTAAAGAAATGGCGCAGCTTGGCTTCGTCCAGCGTCAGCTCGATCTCCACCAGGAGCGATCCGGAGCAGATCGCCATCGGGATATTGTTCTGTTCGAGCATCGCGAGAAACTCGTGAACACCCTCGATGGTCCGGCCTTCGGTCCGCGTAAGCTGCTCGAAGACACGGCTCTTCTCTTTGATGATATCCGCAATCTGCCGCTTCTCGATTTTCAGCAGACCCTTCTCGATCAGCGCTTTGTAGCAATCGAAGTCACTAAAGCCCAGATAATTTTGATAATAGTCTTTGGTGGTTATCTCGATCCCGAACGGCACTAACGACCGATTGAACGCCCGTAAATGCAGTACCTCGGAATCGGTAATCACACCGTCAAAATCAAATATCACTGCTCGTAACATTATTTCGCATCTTGTGTATAGTGAGTCATATCTCGCCTCTTGGCTTGCCCTTCTCGATTTTTCATTCGTTATTGATAACTAATCAATCGGTACGGGGCTGGCGAGAGATTCGTAGTCGGTGAAGGTGGATTTGTCGCCGGAGCGGATTAGCTCGACCAGGGCGGTGATCTTGGGGG
>CAYZAH010000044.1:0-13161 GCA_964475805.1 uncultured Pirellulales bacterium
GCTATCAGTTGTCGCGGGCGAGACGCCCACGAGACACAAGGGCGGGACGCCCTCGGCACGGAATGCGCAAAACAAAGCCAATTTGCGGGGGCCTCAGACGAGCTAAGTCCTTTTGAGAAAAAGGAATATGAGCTTCTGCTCGGCGCGGCGTCGGCGCGAAACGAAGCCAATGATTCGCAGCGAAAGATCGAGGCTGGAGCGCGGAAGACGGAAAGTCGCCTGCGGAGGGAAGCCCTGGTTTGTCGGTATTGACCGGCCCGGCCGTCGTAGGGGCAGGCCCGTGTGCCTGCCCAGGGCGGCCACGCGGGGCCGCCCCTACTGTTCCGGTCGGGAGTTGGAATTTCTCCCTGACGGGATGATCGCTGTTCCGTGCCTGGGCATGGCGATCGTTCCGGTTCTGGCGACGCTCTTGATGCCGTAGGGCTTGCAAACGTCGATGAACGCCTCGATCTTCTCCTCGGGCCCGCTGACCTCGACCATGACGAACTTCTGGCCGATATCGACGACCTTGCCCTTGAACATCTCGATCAGCGATAGAATCTCGGGTCGCTTCTCCGGCGGCGCCGAGATGGCAATCAGCATCAGGTCGCGCGCGACGACCGGCTGGCCCACGAAGTCCTGGACCTTGACAACCGGGATGAGCTTGGCTAACTGCTTGCGAACCTGCTCGACGACCCTGTCGTCGCCGACCACGACAATTGTCATCCGGCTGAGCAGCGGGTCTTCCGTTCGACCGACGACCAATGAGTCGATATTGAATCCACGGGCGGCAAACATGCCCGCGACGTGAGCCAGGACGCCGGGCTTATTCTCGACTAATGCGCTTATGATATGCTTCATGGTCAGATCAACCTTTCCAAAATTTCCAGCCCGTCCATTTCGCTCAGGCTCTTGCCGGCCGGGACCATCGGCCAGACGTTCTCTTCCGGTTCGACTCTGAAATCGACCACGCAGGGCCGCCTTTCTTTGAGCATCTGCGTGATGGCCTTGGGGACGTCGGCCTTCTTATCGACCGTCATTCCAACGGCGCCGAGGGCCTTGGCGAGGGCTTCGTATTCCGGGTTCTTCAGGTAGCTCTTGGAGTAGCGCTTGCCGTAGAAAAGCTCCTGCCACTGGCGAACCATTCCCATGTAGCCGTTGTTCAGGATGCAGACGTTGATGGGCAGATTGTGCTCGACCGCCGTGGCGAGTTCCGTCATGGTCATGTTAAAGCTGTGGTCGCCGTCGATGTCGATGACGGTCGCATCGGGCAGGGCGATCTGCGCGCCGATGGCGGCCGGCAAGCCGAAGCCCATCGTCCCGAGTCCGCCGGACGAGATGAGCTGCCGGGGCCTGATGAACTTGTAAAACTGGGCGGCCCACATCTGGTTCTGGCCGACGCCGGTCGTGACGATGGCCTCGCTGTTCGTCTGGCGGCAAAGCTCCTCGATCACGTACTGCGGCTTGATTGTCGAAGCGTTCCGGTCGTAGCGGAAGGCGAACTTCTTTTTCCACGCGGCGATCTTGTCGAACCATTCCTTTCGTTCGCGGTATTCGACCTGCCCGGCCAGTTCGGCGAGGATGGCTTTGGCGTCGCCGACGACGGGGATATCCACATGGACGTTCTTCGATATGCTGGATGGGTCGATGTCGATATGGATGAACTTCGCGTGGGGCGCGAAGGTCTCGATCTTGCCCGTGACGCGGTCGTCGAAGCGGGCCCCGACGGCGATCATCAGGTCGCACTCCTGGACGGCGTAGTTTGCGTAGGCGGATCCGTGCATGCCGAGCATGTCGAGGGACTCGGGCTTTCGCTGGTCGTAGGCGCCCAATCCGAGGAGTGTCATCGTTACGGGAAGGTGCGCCTTCTCGGCCAGGGCTCTCAGCTCTTCGCTGGCGTTGGCGGCGATAACGCCTCCGCCGACGTAGAGGACCGGTCGTTCGGATTTGTTGATCGCGTTGGCGGCCGTCGTGATTTGCCTTGCGTGTCCTTTGGTTCGGACGCGGTAGCCGGGCAGATTCATCTCCGTTGAGCCGTCCGTGCGGCACATGGCGACCTCGACGTCAACCGGAAGGTCGATCAGGACGGGACCGGGCCGGCCGGTCGAGGCGATGTGAAAGGCTTCCTTGACCGTCCGCGCGACGTCTTTAACGTCTTTTATGATGCAGTTGTATTTCGTGACCTGGCGGGTGATGCCGGTGGTATCCGCCTCCTGGAAGGCGTCGTTTCCGATCAGCTCCGTGCGGACCTGGCCCGTGAAGGCGACCAGGGGGATCGAGTCCATCATCGCGGTGGCCAGGCCGGTGACTAAGTTGCAGGCTCCGGGGCCGCTGGTTGCGACGACGACGCCGACCTTGCCGCTGGCGCGGGCGTAGGCATCGGCCATGTGACAGCCGCCTTGCTCGTGACGCGGGACGATGAAATTGATCGGTGCGTCGTAGAGTTTGTCGAACAAGGGCAGGACGACGCCGCCTGTGTAGCCGAACATGGTATCGACGTGCTCTTCGAGGAGCGTATCGACGATGATCTGGGCGCCTGATTTCGAGTTTGATGTATTTTCAGCCATTTTTATTCTCCGAAGCTTTTCGCTGATGACCTGACTTGTCGGGTGGATCGGTGTCGTACCGGGCGGGGGGCCGCCGGACACCTCGTAAAGGGCGTCAAAAAGGGGCAAGACCTTGGCTCCTGAATATCCGAAGATGGTATCGACGCCAAGTTCAAGTAGCGTTCTGACAAGGATTTGCGCGCCGTTCGCGAGCGCGGGATTGGAGGCGCATCGGACTGACGCGCCCGAAGGGACGGTGTGAGAATACATTTTCTCTTTCTCCTGATAAACATTTGTTATCCCAACGCTTACGGCTCTTTTCGCTTTTCCGAAAGGGTCAATTGGGCGATACCGCATCGTCCCAATCCACCACAATGGACATAACAGCTTAGCCGTAATGCCGTTACCACCCTGACCATCAGGGTGTATCAGGTTTGTATCCGCATGTTTTCACACGAATACAGACACATTATATCCGAACGTCTCTTTCTGTTCAATTCTTTTCGGCAATTTATTTGACAGCTAATAGCAAATTTCCGCACATTCTCCACCAAAGTCGCACGAAATTGTATCCATTTGCGCTGGAACGCCCCGGATCCGTCACTGCTGATTGGGGAGGATAGTCCAGAAAACGCAATTAGCGGGACTGCTTCGGAAACTGAGGATGGAAATGCTCCGGCTCGTCCTGTATAATGCAGCGGACAGGAAATCTTTTGGAGACTTAACATGTGTGAACACTGTGGTTGCGATAAGGCCGCCGGCGAACAAAACGAACAGAGCGTGCAGGAGAGGGTTACAGACGCGATCGAAGCCATTCGCGGGGCCTTGCAGAGTCACGGCGGCGACGTCGAGCTGGTCGGTGTCGATGACGATAATACCGTTAGAGTCCGTTTGCAGGGAGCTTGTCAAGGATGTCCCGGCGCGGCCATGACGATGAAAATGGGGATCGAGAAAATCCTGAAGGAAAGGGTGCCCGAGGTCAAAGAAGTCCTCGCGGTGAGTTGACATTTCATCATCTTCCGGAAACCCCGCATCGCAGCGCGGCAAAAGGTCACCGGCGGCAGGTAGTGAGCCTGGAGACCGGTTTGTGAGGGTGAGTTCGGAAATATTCTGTCCACAAAACGGCGATCATTTGCCGTCCGTTCATTTTACCATAGGACCATTTCCCGGACGGCACGCGGGATCCGGCTGTTGTCGCCATTATTCTCAGGAGGAAGAGCGACCGGCCTGCACGACAATAATTGTAGCAAGTGTTTGACGGTTAAGTCGGCGGGCGGTAGAATGCCGGATCGTGGACAACATGGATATTGGCCATATGGGAGTGAATTCAGCGGTTCATGGCAGCTAACGGCAGAACTCAGACCGCAAAACCATCGGCGTCGGTAAAGGCTGGGGCGGAAAGTTCAGGCGCTGCCGCTACGGCTCGGAGTATGCCCGAGTCACTGTCGGCCGAGGCGGCGGTTTTAGCCTCGATGATGATCGATCCCGAGTGTATCGGGGAGATTCTGGAGGTCCTCCAGGCCGACGCTTTCTATCGGATCGAGCATCGCCACATCTACGAGGCCCTGATTGCCCTATATGAGAGGAACAAGGGCATTGGGATCGACGCTGTATTGGTTCGCGATGAGCTTATCAAGCGCAGTCACCTCGAAGAGGTCGGCGGCGTCGAGTATATCGGAAGGATTCTGGATTCCGTCCCGTCGGCGGCCAACGCGATGTACTACGCCGAGATCGTTAAGGAAAAGACGCTACTCCGCGACCTGATCAGCGTAGCCGGCAATATTCTCGACAGTGCTTACGACCAGACAGGCGAGGTTCGAGAGACGTTAGACAACGCCGAACAAAAAATCTTTGCCATTACGGACAAGCACGTTGCCAGCAACGCCGTTGCGGTCAAGGACTTGGTGGCCCGTTCGTTCGAGCTGATTGAAAGCCGCCAGGGTGTTCACGTGACGGGTTTGCCGACGGGTTATTACGAGCTTGACGAACTGACCTGCGGACTGCAAAACGGCGAGATGGTCATCATCGCGGGCCGGCCGAGCATGGGGAAAACGTCTCTGGCCTTGAACATGGCCGAGCATCTTGGCCTCGTCGAGAAGGTTCCGACGGTGATCTTCTCACTCGAGATGGGCCGCCAGCAGTTAGCCGAGCGGTTTTTGTGCAGTATCAGCGAGATCGACAGCCAAAAGGTCCGTCGGGGCATGTTGGGCGACGAGCATTTCAGGAAGCTTGCCGACGCCTGTGATGAGCTGGCGAAAGCGCCGATCTTCATCGACGATACCTCGACACTCACGCCGCTCGAAGTTCGCGCCAAAGCCAGACGGTTCAAGAGCCGGTACGATATTCGCTGCATCATAGTGGATTATCTGCAATTGATGCACGTCGGCTCCGGGCGCGTCGAATCGCGCCAGCAGGAAATCACGACGATTTCGCGCTATCTCAAGGCTGTCGCTCGCGAGTTGAACGTGCCGGTGATTGTTCTGAGCCAGTTGAATCGATCGCCGGAAGGACGGGAAGGACACAAGCCGAGGATGAGCGACTTGCGAGAGAGCGGCAGTATCGAGCAGGACGCCGACGTCATCATGCTGCTGCACCGTGAAGCATACTATCACAAAGGCGAGCCGGACTGGGAAGAAAACAATCCGGACAAGATTAATACGGCGGAGGTGATCATCGCCAAACAGCGAAACGGCCCGACCGGGACCGTGGAACTGGTATTCAGGGAAAAAGTCACGCGGTTCGAGAACGCTTCTCACGCGGGCGAGCCGGTGGCGCCGTTTTAGTGACGAAAGTGACTGAAGTGACAAAAGTGAGCTGAAGTTGGCCAAGGCGTTCCTCAACTTTAGTCACTTTGGTCACTTTTGACTTTGGGCACTTTAACTGAGAGACAGAATGCGAAAAACGATCTGGATTGTCTTGATGCTGACGACGTTTCTGGGTCCGGTCTTGTACGGGGCCGCGGATCACGGCGGGTCAGGCGAATTCGGTACGATCAAAGCGATCGAGTTTCGGAACAACCGCCACTACAAAGATAAGACTCTGCGGAAGAAGCTGGATTTTGCAGTAGGCGACTATCTCGATCCCGTTCTGGCCGAATCGGGCCGAATCGCCCTGGCCGAATTCTATCGGAGCAAAGGGTATCCCTATGCGGAGGTCATGCTCGATAGAGACAAGCTCTCCGAAGGCAAAGTCGTCTATACCGTCGTGCCGGGTCCGAGGATCCGCATCCTGTCGGTGAGTTTCGAGGGCAACGACGCTCTTAAGACCAGCGATCTTCGACAGGCCATAAAGACGGGGACCCGCGACTGGATTCTCTGGCCGGCCTACTACACCGAGGAGAAGATCGCCGCGGACGTCGAGAAGCTGCGCACCCTGTACTATCAGCGCGGGTACCTCAATCACCGCATCGCCGTTGAGGGGCAGGCCCACATCACGTTCATCATCGACGAGGGACCGCTCTACCACGTGCGGGACATTATCCTCCGGGGTAACAAATACTATGACGACAAGACACTTCTGGCCGGACTGGAGCTGGAGCCGGGAGGGGTTTACTACCGGCAAAAAGCCATGGCCCAGGCCAAAAAGATGCTCAAGCTCTATCGTGAGAACGGCTTTATCGACGCCAGCGTTGTGACAGAGCCGAATTTCGTCTCCGAGCCTGATGTCGTCGATGTGATCTTCACCGTCGATGAGGGCAGGCAATTCCGAATCGGCAAGGTGGATATCATCGGCAATGAGGAGACTCAGGGCAAGGTTTTCCGCCGGATAATGAATGAGTATGATTTCGTGCCCGGTGAATTGTACAACGCCGACATGGCCCCGAAACAAGGGGGCGGCCAGTTGGAAAGGTACTTGCGGGCCATGACGGCGTCCGAGCAGGTCATTATTCAGCCCGTTCCGCCCGCCGACGGCGCGGAGGACCGCCGGGACGCCGAGGTGGACGTTAAAGAAGGTTTGACGGGAATGTTCAATCCCGGCGTTGCTATCGGAAGTGACAGTGGTCTTATCGGGCAGTTCATTCTCTCCCAGCGCAACTTCGACTATACCGATTGGCCTGAAAGCCTTGACGAGTTGCTCAAAATGCAGGCTTTCAAAGGCGCAGGCCAGAAACTCTCCATGACTCTCGCTCCAGGTACGGAAGTCAGCTACTATTCCGTCAGCTTTACGGAACCCTACTTTAGAGAAAGGCCGACTTCGCTTGATATCGCCGGGTCGAGCTGGGAACGATGGCGAGAAAGCTACGATGAGAAAAGGACCAAAGGATACGTCGGATTCGAGAAGCGGCACAAGAGCCACTGGCGCACCCGGCTCGGATTTCGCGCCGAAAACGTCAAGGTCAGAGATATCGATTTCGACGCACCCATAGAGATCTACGACGTCAGGGGGAACAATCTACTCCTGGGCGCCCGGGTCGGCGTCGGCAAAGACGCCACGAATGACATCATCGAGCCGAGCAAAGGGTATGAGTTCGACATCGGCTACGAGCAAGTGACCGGGGACTTTGATTTCGGAATCCTGCTCGGCAGTGTCGTGGGCTACAGGACGGTCTACGAGGACTTGCTCGAACGAAAGACGGTGGTGGCGACGAAACTGCTCGCGGGCAGCACGGTTGGTGACGCGCCGGCTTTCGAGAAGTTCTACGCCGGCGGTACGAGGACCTACGGCTTGCGAGGCTTCGAGTACCGGGGCGTGAGCACACGCGGCCTCCAAACGAACGTCCTCAACCCCGTGCGTAAGGACCCCATCGGCAGTGACACGATTTTCCTGGCCAGCACCGAGATGGTTGTGCCCTTATTCGGCGAGAATATTTCCGGCTTGTTCTTCGTGGACAGCGGGACGGTCGATACCGGAAGATACCGCGTCTCCATCGGCACCGGCATCCAGATCACCATACCTCAATTGCTCGGCACGCGCGTGCCCATGAGGTTTGAGATCGCGACGCCTTTGCAGAAGGATGACGAGGACGAAACCCAGTTCTTCAGTTTCTATATGGGTAGATTGTATTAGTTGACGGTGAATGTAAATCCGTGCGTGAATCTGGAAAGGACTATTGCAATGAAGACCAAAACGTTGATTTCAGCTTTTTTGATGGTTGTCGTTGTTCTGTTTATGGTGCATGAATTCGGCCAGGCTGCGCCTTTGGCGAGCGCGTCGGCCTCGAACATTGCCGTCGTCCACATCGGACAGGCCATGCAGAATTGTAAAGCCACGGCGAAGTTCAAGGAGAAGGCAGACGTTGAGGGGAAGCAAATGCAGACTGAGGATGATAGCCTCTCCAAACAGATTGAAGCGCTACGAACCGGGTTGTCAGCCCTCGTGCCCAACAGCCCGGACTGGCTGGACCAATATAAAGAGATGGTGCAGAAGCAGAAGAAGCTGGAGGCTTTACGGGAATACAATCCACAGATCAGGGCCATGAGGGTCCATCAATGGTCGGAGAAGCTCTACCCGGAGGTTCTGCGGATTGCCAAGGAGCTTGGAGCGAAGAAGGGACTGGCCCTGGTGCTCGGCGTTGAGGAGCCGCAATTTCCCATGCAACGGCCCGAACAGCTTTCGGCGGCTATCCAAACCCACAAGGTGCTGTATAGCGGCGGATGCGTAGACTTGACGAACGAAGTCGTCGCCGAACTGGACAAGGTAGACTCCCTGCTCAAGGATTAGTATCTGACCCGCTATGGAAGTAACGATAGAACAATTAGCCAAGCGGCTCGGCGCTGAGTTGGTGGGCCAGACCGACGATGGCGGCAAGTCCATTGCGTCCGTGGCGCCAATTGAGGCGGCGGGCGAGACGGATGTGACGTTCATCACAAGCGACAAGCATAAAACCGCTCTGGGTCGCTCCCGCGCCGGGGCGGTTCTCGTCTCGGCGTCAATAGAGGGAATCGACAAGCCGCAATTGATCGTCAAGAACGTCAACGCGGCCTTGATCGAAGTCTTGGGCCTCTTCGCACCGAAACTCAAGCCTCCCGTCGAAGGGATCGATCCGACCGCCAAACTCGGCGAGCGCGTCGTGATAGCTGAAGGGGTCTGTATCGGCGCAGGCGTCGTGATTGAGGACGGGGTGCGGATCGGGCGCCACAGCGTCATCGCCGCCGGCTGTAAGATCGGGGAGAATTCCAAACTCGGCGAGCACTGTCGTCTCGACGGCAACGTGGTCGTCTATCACAACTGTCGTCTGGGTAATCACGTGATCGTGCAAGCCAACGCCACAATCGGGGCGACCGGTTTCGGGTATTCGTTCATTGACGGCGCCCACCGGCTGATTCCGCACAACGGCGGCGTGGTCATCGAGGACTTCGTCGAGATCGGGGCCAATACCTGCGTCGATCGGGCCAAGTTCGGCGATACGACCATCGGAGCCGGAACAAAGATCGACAATCTTGTCCAAATCGCGCATAATGTGACCATTGGTAGGTGTTGTTTGATTGCCGCCCAGGTCGGTATTTCCGGGAGCAGCAAGCTCGGCGACGGGGTTGTGCTGGCCGGACAGGTCGGCTTGGCGGACAACATCGAAGTTGGCGACGGCGTCATGGTCGGCGCTCAGGCGGGGCTGATGAGCAGTGTTCCGGCCGGGCAGAAGCTGGCCTGGACCCCCGCGCTCGAGAGAAGAGAGGCGCTGCGAACCGTCGGTTTGATTATGCGTTTGCCCAAGATGGCTGAGCAGCTTAAGCAACTGGGCAAGAGGGTCGAAGACCTTGAAGCTACAGAAGACGATAAAAGGTGAAGCCAAAGTACGCGGCCGGGGGCTGTTCGGAGGCAAAGAAGCCAAGGTCGTCTTCCGCCCCGCTCCCGAGGATTCGGGCATCACGTTCGTCCGTATCGACGTTCCCGAGCCGGTCCGGGTCCGTGCCACGGCGCCCAATATTGCCGAGCGGAGCCGTCGTACGACGATCCAGAACGGAACCGTCAGCATCGAGACCGTCGAGCATTGTCTGGCCGCCGTTAATGCTCTGGAGATCGACAACCTCTTTATCGACGTATACGGCCCGGAACTGCCTGCTCCGGATTGCAGTTGTGCCGAATATTTCAAGGTCCTTAAGCGCGTCGGCGTGGTCGAACAAAACGTTGTGCGAAAGGAGTTCGTGATTACCCGACCGATCACCATCACCGCCGGTGACGCCTGTATCTACGCTTTGCCGAATACCGACAACGGCTTGAGCCTTACCTACGATCTGGATTATGGCGGGCATACCGGAATCGGCCGGCAAGTTTTCAGTTGTCAGCTTACGCCGGAGATCTTCGAGAGACATCTGGCGCCTGCGCGGACGTTCCTGCTCGAAGCGGAGGCCAAGCAGTTTCAGGCCCGCGGCATGGGTACGCACATTAGCCCGCGCGATCTGCTGGTAATCAGCTCGGACGGACCCATTAAAAACAGCTATCGGTTCCCGGACGAGTGTGTCCGGCATAAGCTTGTCGATCTGGTGGGCGATCTGACGCTCATCGGCCGACCCATCAAGGGCCGGGTGGTCGCTTACAAGAGTGGACACACCCTGAACCAGCAGCTTGCAAGGAAATTGTACGAGGCGGCTCAACAACAAGAGCGGATGGCAAAGTTCGGCACCGATGCCCTTCTGGACGTGCGACAAATCGCCAAGATTCTCCCGCATCGCTACCCCTTCCTGCTCGTGGACAAGGTCATTGAAATCGAAGGAGACACACGAATCAAGGGCGTCAAGAACGTCAGTATCAACGAGCAGTTTTTCCAGGGCCATTTTCCCGGCACACCGATTATGCCGGGGGTCCTGATTGTCGAAGCGATGGCTCAGGTCTCCGGTCTGCTGTTTGCCCAGAGGCTGGAGCATACGGGCAAGCTGGCCGTACTGTTGAGCATGGACCACGTCAAGCTTCGCAAGTCGGTCGTGCCCGGCGATCAGTTGATCCTGACCGCAGAGACGATGAAGCTCAGAAAGAGAACAGCCCAGTGCCGATGCAAGGCCATCGTCGGCGACGCCGTGGTCGCCGAAGCGGAAATCAAATTCATGCTTGTTGACGACGAGAAAATGTAAAGGAGAATCGAAAAGAAAACATGACTCGGATACATCCCAGCGCAGTCATTCATGAAGACGCCCGATTGGCTGAGGACGTGATCGTCGGGCCGAATTGCACGGTCGGCGCCGGCGTGTCCATCGGCGCCGGAACGATCCTCGAAGCCAGCGTCGTAATCAACGGGCAGGTCACCATCGGTCGGAACAACCATTTCTTTCCCAACGCCGTGATCGGGTGCCGTCCGCAGGTCTTGCGTCTGACGCCCGATACCCCGATCGGCGCGGTTATCATAGGGGACGGCAACGTTTTTCGGGAGCAGGTGACCATCCATCCGGGCATCTATCCAGGCTCGTACACGAAAATCGGGTCGGAGAATTTCCTGATGGTCAGCGTGCACATCGGGCACGATTGCATTTTGGAAGACAAGATTGTGATGAGCAATCTCGTGCAGATCGGTGGGCATTGCAGGATCGAAACGGGTGCCTGGTTCAGCGGCCTGGCGGCGTCACACCAGTTCGTAACCATTGGCAAGTGGTGTTACGTGGCGGGTCTGGCCGGGCTGAACCGGGACATTCCACCGTTCCTGACGGTCAGCGGGCATTATCCGCTGAAGGTGCGAGGGGTCAACAAGCGGGGCTTGGTTCGAGCCGGCCTGAGTGACGAGCAACAACATAACATCTTCGAGGCGCACAGAAAACTGTACCGCCAGTCCGGCTCGCTGCTCGACAATGCCAGGAAGCTGGCCGAACAGGACGGACTCGATGAAAATGTTCGGGCCATCATCGATGCGATCATCAACAGCAGTCAGCATCAGTTCGGCAGACATCTGGAAACGTTTAGAGAACATTAGTCACCGAAGGGATCGGTGCGTTGGCAGCCAGGCTCGATGCATGGAGCCGAATGGGCCGCCGGTTAGGATGCTACATGCAAAATGACAAGATACGGGTCGCGGTGGTCGGTGCGGGCAAAATGGGGACGATACACGCCAAGGTCTACACTCAGCTCCCCCAGTGTGACTTGGTCGGCGTGGTCGATATCAATGCCAAGAAAGCCCAGCGTCTGGCCGATCGCTCCAACTGCCCGGCCTATACGGATTGCGAGGACATCCTGGACAAGGTCGATGCAGTCACCATCGCGACCCCCACGGTGACGCACCTGAAACTGGCGAGGATATTCATCACCAACAATATCGCCGTGCTGGTGGAAAAGCCGCTGGCTGTGAACGTCAAAGAAGGAAAGAAGATCGTCGCCCTCGCCAGGCGAAATGACAGCGTCGTGGCGGTGGGGCATTCCGAACGCTGCAATCCTGTCGCCCAGGCCATCAAACGGCTCAACATCAAGCCGAAGTTCATCGACGCCGACCGCATCAGCCCGTATCCGTTCCGCTCGACGGACGTCGGCGTGGTGCTGGACGTGATGATCCACGATATTGACATTATCTTGTCACTGGCGGCCAGCAAGATCAAGAAGGTAGATGCTGTCGGCGTCAACGTCGTCGAGGACAAGGAAGACATCTGCAACGCGCGGCTCGTCTTCGAGAACGGTTGCATCGCCAATATCACCGCTTCGAGGCTCGCCCTGAAGACCGAGCGGCGCGTCAGGGTATTCAGTCGCCAGGCGTACTTGAGCGTGGACTACCTCAAGAAGAGCGGCATCCTGATCAAGGCCGATCCGAATATCAACGTCCTCAAATGGATTCAGGAGCATAAGGAAGCCGGGGACTTCGACCTGACGAGCGTGAACTGGCCGGACCTGCTGCACATCGAGCAACTCGACATAGACGACAAGGAGCCGATCCGCCTGGAGCAGGAGGCGTTTCTAAGAGCGGTCACAGATAGGGCGCTCAGGCCCGAGGTAAGCGCGGAAGAAGGACTGGCGGCGCTCGAATGCGCCCAGAAGATTTTGGCCTCCGTCAGGAAACACAAATGGCACGAGAAGATCGGCGATGATTCGTAGAGGTAACACGTTATGACGAGTAAGCACTGTATCGGTGGATTGTTAGCGGTTGTTCTCTTGGTCTGCGGCTGTTCCGAGCACGCAGACAAGACGCAGCCGGACGCGAAGAAGACTGTATTGGAAAGGAACGCTGTGGATTCGCAAGCCAACGTTGTGAAGCTTCAAACAAGCATGGGTGATATCGTTATCGAGCTTGACCGCAAGGCGGCTCCCGTCACGACGGCCAACTTCATCGAATACGCCGGATCGGGGTTCTACGACGGAACGATATTTCACCGAGTCATACGGGGTTTCATGATACAAGGGGGCGGCTTCACGGCGAAGATGGTGCAAAAGAAGACACGCGATCCGATCATCAATGAGGCCAAGAACGGCTTGAGCAATAAGCGCGGCACGATTGCAATGGCACGAAGCAGCAATCCCAACAGCGCGACGAGCCAGTTCTTCATCAACCACGTGGACAACACGCCGCTGGACTACGTCAACGACAAGCAGCCCGGCTACGCCGTATTCGGCAAGGTTACTGAAGGAATGGACGTTGTCGACGCCATCGCCGCGGTCAAGACAACGACTCGAAACGGAATGGACGACGTCCCCGTCGAACCCGTCATCATAGAATCTGCTACTATCCAGCCCGAATAGACACGAAATTGCCACAACGCGGAATGAATGGGTGGCAGCCTCATCCTGATTG
>CAYZAH010000045.1:0-13119 GCA_964475805.1 uncultured Pirellulales bacterium
TGCATGTCGTCGGGCAGGGGGGCCTCGAATTTGACGGGCTTCTCGGTTGTGGGGTGCTTGAATTCGATGGAGAAGGCGTGGAGAGCCATGCGGCTGATGATCGGTTCCTGCACAGCCGGCTCGGCGTCGGCTAATTGCCACGGATAGACGAGCCTGCCGCCGTACATATCGTCGGCGACAATCGGGTGTTTCAGGTGCGAAAGGTGGACGCGGATTTGATGCGTTCGGCCCGTCTTGGGCGTGAGCTTCAATAGAGAGAAGCCGCGGAAAGTCTCCATGACCTCGTAGAAAGTGACGGCTTCTTTGCCGACTTCAGGCCTGATGGCGTATTTTTCTCGGACTTTCGGATGGACGCCGAGGGGAGCTTTGATGCGGTCGGCGGTCAGTTCGGGTGTGCCGTGCACGATAGCGAGATAGGTCTTGTGGACTTCCCGGTGCTCGAACTGTTTGGCGATCTTCCATTGAGCGGGGTCTTTCTTGGCCACGATCATCACGCCCGTGGTGTTTCTATCGAGCCGATGGACGATGCCGGGACGAAATTCGCCCAGCCCACTGGATAATTGATCCGAGTAGAATGCCAGAGCATTGACGAGCGTGCCGTGCGTATTGCCGCGCGCCGGGTGCACAAGCATGTCGGGCTGTTTATTGAGGATGATCAAATCGTCGTCTTCATAGATGATGTTCAGCGGGATGTCCTCGGGCAGAATGTCTTTGGCGGGCTGCTCGGGCAGCGTCAGGCGGATCTCGTCACCGGGACTGAGCTTGAGGCTGGGCCTGGCGAGCTTTCCATTTACGGTGACACCACCTTGCTTGATGGCGTCCTGGAGGAATTTCCGGCTGAAGTTGCTGAATCGGCCGTGGAGGTACTTGTCTACTCGACGTTCCTTGATCGAGTTCCCGACGTGGAGTATGAGCGGGCCTCCGCTTTCTTCCGGGGCCGTTTGTTCGAGATCATCTTCCGGACACATCATTCGCTCCGAATCAGAATTGAGAATGAAGAATTAAGAAAGGCGACGTTTTTACAGTCGATTCTCAATTCTCAATTCTAAACTCTCAATTTCCTCCGGGTGCGTTAGCCTCCGCCGGTGCATTCGTTTCCGTCGTCGCTTTGGCGGGCGCGGGAAACTTGAGGTTAAGATCGAGCGGCCTATAGATGTTGAAGGGCGTAATAATGTCCGACGGTTGAGTGGAGGTCGGCGGCTTTATTTGGGTTGAAGGTTGAGTGGCGGCGGGCTTCGGCGGCGCGGGTCCGAAAACAACCTCTCGTTCGTAGTCGGCCAGTATTCCAAGGCGCCGTTTGGCCGCGACGGAGGCGACAGCCGCACTGAGGTCGGCATTGTCAGCGATCTCCTGGTAAATCTGCCGGGCCTGGTCGAAGTTTCCAATATCCTCTTCACAAAGGCCCAAACCGAATTTCGCGGCGGCCGCCAAAGAAGGCACGTCCGGACATCTCTTCAGCGCTTCGGCATAGCTGTTTTTCGCCTCATTGGTCTGCGAGTTGAAATACGACTGTTCCACGTTGCCGTAGAGTACTTCGGCCCGCAAGGCTTCGGCTCGTTTGATAAGCGCCAGGGCCGCCATGCGATCATTACTCGTGCTTTGAGCGAACGCCTCAAGACTCTTAGCCGGCTGGAGGAGCATAAACGACTGGTCCCGGCCCTGTTTTTGGGCCTGGAGGATCGTCATTTTCGCGCCTTCGAGCTGGCTGATCAAGGTCGTGAAGTCAGCTTTTTGCCGAACCCGCACGACGTTGTAGTTGTATACTCTCCAGGCGTAAATGCCGATGCCTATGATAATCACGACGCAAACCATGATGATCGTTGCAAGGTTGTCTTTCGTCCATTCCGGTAGATGGCTGAGCCAATCAGCCAACTCGTTCGTTTTCAATTCGTGCCGATGGTCGGATTTCATATCTTGTCTCCAGTATTGTATGGCACATATCCGATATAAACCGGGGGGCATTTTAGCAGGAATTGTTTTGTGTTGCAACGGCCATATTGTATGATTAGAATTTTCGCCGCGAACGAATCGAAAGGGCCTTAATGTTCAAAAAAGAGCGGAAATCTCCACTTGTTGTCCTTTCCATCCTGGTATTTCTGACGGGCTTGGGCCGCGCGGCCGGAACTCCCGCCGGGCTGGAGGGCGTTTGGGACCCGGCGAGGTATATCAGCCTCGACGAAATCAAGCCTGGGATGAAGGCCTATTGTTTGACGGAGTACGGTCCGGCCGGGATTGAGAAGTTCGATATGAAGGTGGTGGACGTTGTCCGCAACATCGGGCCGAGCTCAGGCCCGGGCAGCCGGGACGCCATCCTTGTCGAAGGGACCGATAAACGCTTCGTGCATACCGGGCCGGTCGCCGGGTGCAGCGGATCGCCGCTTTATATCGACGGACGTTTGGCGGGAGCGCTTGCCTTTACGTGGACGTACGCGACGGACCCCCTTTATGGGACGACACCGATCGAGGAGATGCTTCGGATCGGTATGGGTTCCGGGTCCGACCACCTTGTGGCGGAGACCAGGAACGTGGATCTTGGGTTTGATTTTTCCACGCCGATCGATCTGCAACAGGTTGACAAAGGGCTTCGGGAGCGGCTCCTCGCAGCCAGCCAAGGCCCTCAAGGGATGAGTTACTTGCCGAGTCCCCTGGTAACGTCCGGCCTACCCGCCGGGGCTTGCGAGCAGTTGAAGGCGTTCGCCGAACCGCTTGGGTTCATGGTGATTGCGGGCGGTGGCGCCGGGGCGGGCGATGCAACGGCGGGCGACGAAAAGGTCCGGCTGGCACCGGGCGCCTGTTTAGCCGTGCCGATGGTTTCGGGCGATATTTCGATGGCCACATACGGAACCGTCACGGACGTTGTGGGCGATAAGGTCTACGGCTTCGGGCACTACCTCTTGGGCTACGGCCAGATTGACTTGCCGATGGCTACGGGCAAGGTTCACACGGTCGTCTCGAACGTGGTAAGCTCTTTCAAGCTCGCCAGTGTTTTGCACACGGTCGGGGCTTTGACGACGGATGAATCGACGGGGATCGTCGGCCGGATCGGTGCCGAAGCGAAAACGATACCACTGACGATACGGGTCAACCGGTACAACGACACGCAGAAGCGTGTTTACAGGTGCCGACTTGTGGACAATCAGTTGCTCACGCCGTTCTATCTTCGCGTAGCGGTGGCCGGGGCGGCCTTTCAGCTTGGCGATTTTCCCCTCGATCACACCGTCGAGTACAGGGTCGCTATAAATCTGAAAGGCGGCGAATCGGTGTGCTTCGAGAACGTGTCCAGCGACATGGGTCTGAACGACCTGATTATCGAAAGCTACGGCTCGGTCGGGCTTCTTATGAACAACCCTTATGCGAAGGCCGACATCGAATCCCTCGCATTCGACATCGATATTTTGTCGAAGAGCACCGTTTCCCATATCTGGTCCGCCGAGCTGGCGGATGCGAAGGTCAAGCCGGGTCAGGACGCCAACGTCGACATCGTCGTAGAGTCGGTTTTGGCGGCGAAGAAGAAGTATCATTGCAGCCTGAAGATACCCGACAATCTGCCGCCCGGAAAGTATGAGCTGACCGTGTGCGGTCCGCGAGATTACGAACGGTTTCTCGTCAAAATGGCGCCCTACAAATTCATGGCTCAGAGCTTTCCCAGCCTGGTCCGCGCGTTGAACGACTCTCTGCAAATCAGCAGGGACCGGTTGTATTTTCTGCTCACCTTGCCTCCTCGCGGCGTGATTGTCGAGGACGCCGAGCTGCCCGACCTACCGGCCACCAAGGCGCTGGTCCTTCAGGACTCCAAGAGGGCGTTGCGGGTTCTGCCCTACTTCCACTGGCTCGAACGGAGCGTGAAGACGGACAGCATCGTGCTCGACAAAAGCGTTTTACCTATAATTGTTAAGTCACCGAACGAATGATGACGGCTGCCGTGTGTTCTTCTTTTTTCAGGGAGTTATAATGAGAAATAAGCTCGTTTCAAGTTTTGTGCGGAGCTGCTGTGCCGTGTTGTTTTGTTCGGTACTGAGTTCCACGTGTCTTGCAGTCACCAGCAAAGTCGTTCGTCAGACCGGCAGCACCGATTTGCTCAAGGGCCACGGTGAAAAGGTCGTCATTGGTTCCCGGGGAACGATTCAACTGGGGCGGGCCGCCGAGACGCTGGTCGACCCGTCTCCAAACTTAAGTGACGTCTGGTCCATCAACAGCATTGTGGTGAGCGGCGGGACTGTCTATTTCGGCACGAGTCCGAATGGAGCGATCTACAGATACAATATCAGCCGATTGAAGAAGATCTATCCGGTGGATTCGAGTTCGGGCGGGTCAAAAGAACCAAGTGACAAGGGTGGTCAGACGAACGGTGAAACCGTCGAAGCCCAGGAGCATCTATCCAACGAGCACATTTTTGCTCTGTCGATGGACGTGGCCGGCAGGTTGCTGGCGGGCATTAGCGGCAAGACGTGTAGACTTTGCCGTTTCGAGGGCGACAGGATGGAAGTGATTTTCGAGCCGCCCGACGCCAACTATATCTTTGCCATCGCGGTTGACGCCGGCGGAAGCATTTACCTGGGGACCGGGCCCGAAGGAAAGATCTACAAGCTCGACGCGCTGGGCAGAAAACCTGAGCTTCTTTATGATAGCCCGGACAAGAGCATCTTGTCGTTGGCCGTCGGGCCAAATAGCTGGATTTACGCGGGAAGTGACACGCGCGGACTGGTCTATAAGATCAACTCCCGTACCAAAAAGACAATCGTTCTATACGATAGCGATGAGCCGGAAATCACGGCGTTACTATCTCTGGCGGGTTCTGCGTCGGACGTGAATCTGTATGCGGCGGCGACCTCGGCTCAGGTTGTCCAGACCCAGGCGAAGTTTGCCGCCATGAAGCTCAGCGAGTCGTCACCCGGTCGGCCGGAGGCTGAGGCGAAAGGAGACGACAGCCCCACCAGTGACACGGGCGGTCGAAAACTTGAGATTCCGAATACCAAACAATCCGAAAACACCAAGCCGGCCAAACCTTCGATACCGGTTCCCAAAGGCACCAAGCCGGGACAAGCCAGCCATATCTTCAAGGTCACGCAGGATGGATTCGTGACGGAGGTTTTCGACGAAGCGGCGGTTTTCTTTTGCTTGGCCGAGCAGGATGGGGCGTTGCTTCTCGGGACGGGCAACAACGCCGAGCTTTACACGATTGACCCGGCCACGGAGCATCAGGCGGTCGTTTACGAAGACGAGCAAGCCGCTCAGATCACAGCGGTGACCGCCGCGGGTGAGGACTTGTATCTGGGCACGGCCAACCCGGCCAAGCTTGTCAAGTTAGACCCCGGCTTCTCCTCTGAGGGGACGTACACCTCCGACTTGATTGACGCCGGTCAGCCGGCGGATTGGGGCAAGCTGCAGCTCGACGCCGATATTCCGCGAGGGTGTAAAGTTCTGTTGGCGGCACGCAGCGGCAACGTCAAGGATGTCAATGACCCAACGTTTTCGCAGTGGTCCGAGCCGGTGGAAGTCACCAAGCCGGTGCAGTTACCTTGTCCGCTGGGCCGGTTCTGTCAATATAAGCTGGTACTGCAAAGCCGCGACGGCCGCGAAAGCCCGGTCATTCGAGGGATCGCCGTGGCCAGCACGGTCCCGAATCTCGCGCCGAGGATCGAATCCGTTTCCGTGACTCGAGAGCAGGGCGCCGGCAAAGAAGGCGTTTTCAAGATCACTTACGTCGCCAAGGACGACAACAGTGACAAGCTCACCTACAAGATTGACTTTAGGAAAGTCGGAAGAGCTCATTGGATTGGACTGAAAGACGAAACCGAGGCGAGCTCTTACGAGTGGGACGGCAAGACCGTCGAAGACGGCCGGTATGAGATCAGGGTCACGGCGAACGACGCGCGAAGCAATACGCCCACGACTGCAATGACGGGTAGTCGCGTCAGCGATCCGATCATCGTCGATAACACCGGGCCGATCGTTCACGACATGACAATAACGTCCGCTTCTGAGGGAGGGCGGCAATACAGGATCTTCAGCGTCAAAGCCTCCGACGAGCTCAGTGCGATCGCCAAGTTAGAATATACGATTGACAGCAACTCCAAATGGTTAAGCACCGTGCCGGACGATCTGGTTTATGATACGACAAACGAGGATTTCACGATCAAGATCGACGTGAGAAAAGACTTGCCGAAAGGCGAACACATCCTGACACTCAAAGTCACCGATGCGGTCGGCAATGCAACCTACAAGACCTACGACGTGACGGCTGACTGAAGGCTATCAGGGTATCAGGCAATCAGGACGAAGAAAACAGGGGATCTGGATATCAGGAAGGGCGCCGGCGCCAACCTGGTCTCCTGTCCCCTGATCTTTCGATATATTTCCTATTTGAATGGCACCTTGTGGGGCCAGCCATATTTTTCGTGACCGTTTTCGGTCTCATCCCTGCTGCCGTCCGGGGCCAGTCCTGAACGCACTTCTCGGGCCGAACCATCCACAAAGCTTGCGTTGACCGTTCCGGTGTTGAGATCTCCGCTCATCGCACTGTGGAACGTACCGAACCAGTCCCGGCCGTCGGGGCACAGGGCGTTGTCGTTGAGCACGTTGGAATTGCCCGGCCTCATCCACATGTTTTCCGCCGCAAAGAAGAACACCTCCGAGTGGGGTCTCGTAATCTCGGCACGTTTATATATCCCGCCGCGTCCTGTGGAGTCCGTGGCACAGTAACCGCTGGAATCTCCTGTTTTGGCACCCAACCACGAGTTCATGCTGTAACTGTACTGAGGAATCACAGGGTTGGATTCCACGTGGTTGGGGTGTCTGGTGCCCTCAGATTTAGCAAGGACCTTGAACGACGGGCACAGGTTCACGCCCGCCTCGGGCATGTAGGACCACAACGGGCCGTCCGGGGGATACCGCGGATCATGCCATCGGCAGTAGCGCTGATAACCGCCTACCGGGGACTCCGTTTTGACAAGAGATCGCCATGCACTGGGATAGCGGTCGTCATTGTCATCCAGATACATGGTCTGTACCACACCGTACTGGCGCAGATTAGCCCGGCAAGCCATTTTTCTGGCTTGCGCCTTGACGCGCTGCAAGGCCGGCATGATGATCGCCAAGAGGATGGCAATGATCGCGATCACCACCAGCAGCTCGATCAGCGTAAAACCCTTCTTCTGGTTCATGGCGAGACTCCTTCGCTAATAGTCCTTGAACTGTGTGAGCCAGCCGTCGCTATAGTTAGCCCGATCCTTTGCTCGGACGCCGCCGGCCCCGGTCCAGATATTGTGCCCATCGAAGCCCCGATGCGGTCGACGAGCGACGCATAAGACCTTCGATGCATATATATCGATTAGCGAGTTTCTACGGTTGGTAGCCGAGCCTGCCCCATACCGCTTTCTGGAAATCCTCGAGCTCCTGTATGCCTTCGGGAGTCTGGGGCATCCAGCCGCCGCCACCATAGTAATCCTTGGTGTCCCTGGCGCGCTTAATAGTCTCGGCTGCTTTCCACTTAAGATGAGTTACGTGTCCGTCCGCCCATGAAACCGTCGTGCCGTCGCCGTGACGGACGGGAGGGTCATCCCACCAGGGGCCTTTCTGGTTGTAGTGCACGGCAAAGCTATCAGGTGTCATCGCACCTTCGTCGATGAAAACCATTCTCTCGGACGGCGGCGGGCTGGCTATCTCACCCCTTCGTTTGATCCAGAGCACCGTCCTGCCCACTCTGACGCCCTTGGCGGCTATATGGTTGTCTGTACCTGTCCAAGTACCCGTCCTATACAGGCCGTTCATAGCATCTACGACCGAATACGTCACGTACTCACCACGCCTTCCCGTGGGACACCTGTAGACTTTGACGTCTTTTGTGTAATCCCACAAAGCTCCATCAGCGATGGCTCTTCGCTTTTCTGCATCACTGAGCGTAATATAGTTCCCGGTTTGACTGCCGTAATTGTCTGACCAACACTTGCCTACCCAAGCCGTCTCAGTAAGTCCTGAATAACTGTAATTGTATCCGCCGGCTCCATCTACGATTTTACCATCATTGTCATCCGCGTACATGATCCAGCAAGTCATCAGGTTCTTGAGATTGCTTTCACAGACCATCCTTTTGCCCTGTTCCTTGACTCGATTCAGCGCCGGCATCAGGATCGCCAGCAGGATGGCTATGATCGCGATCACAACCAGCAATTCGATCAGCGTAAAGCCATCTTTCTTGTTCATAAGATACTCCTTTGCTAATAGTCCTTAAACTTTGTGAGCCAGCCATTACCGTAATTGGCCCAGTCCTCCGATCTGACGCCGCCGGCCTTGGTCCAGATATTGTGCCTGTTAAATCCGCGATGCCAATTCAGCGTGAACAACTCCTTAAGCCCCACCTTCTGCACGTGATAATCCAGAAAGACCGCCGTGGTAAATCCGTTGTGGCGATTGAGGAAATACCGGTTCATAGCGTTGCCGTCACTACGAACTTGCTGGCCGTCATATTCCGGCGGAGTATTGGTAGATAGCGGCCAGCCGCACCAGAAATAACAGTCCAGTAGCATTGGTACTTCACTATTACCTTTGACGTTGGGAGTTCTCCAGAATTTTTCGGGCGTCACTGATGCATCATAAACATACTCGCCGATCGGTACATAAATATAACCATTGACCCCATAGCTGCCGTAGTAGCCTACTGTCCGTTGCCCCCCGGAATCCCAGGGTGGGACCTTTCCCCAAGAGGTAAACGTGTCACCCCACCAGTCGATGCCGTCGATCATATCCGGATTGGCGATCTTCGAGGCGACCGGGCAGCAGCGGATGTCTTCGGTGGTGATGTAGTAGCTCCGCATCGAGTCCATCCATCGTCCATAGGCGTTGCTGCCGCTCATGCGCTCCGGGAATTTGCCGTCGTTGTCGTCCGTGTACAGAGCGAACAGCGCGCCCCACTGTTTCAAGTTCGCCTGGCACATCACCGACCTCGCCTGTTTTCTCACGCGCTGCAACGCCGGCATCAGTATGGCCAGTAACAAGGCGATAATCGCGATGACGACCAGAAGCTCAATGAGAGTGAAACCTTTGCGTTTACGCATAATGGATTCTTCTCCTCAAACCGTAACAAGTGCGACTCTGAGGGAGAGCGTCATTCTCCATCATTTGTGCATCGCGTCTTTGCCCCACATGGCTACAGCGGCCCATTGAATGTCGGGATTTCCGGCCTGGGTTTCAGAGAAAGCCTCCGGCGGCACGCGCTTGCCGAACTCGATGGTGCGCGGGTCTTCCCATTTGTGATATTCGCTGTGCCCGTCTGCGAACGAAAAAGTCGATCCGTCGCCGTGCCGTATCGGCGGCGGGTCCCACCACATCTCCTGTGTGACGTAGACCGTCCAGCCGCCCAGGGCGGACGTGATCGTGCCGCCGTCATCGAGAAAGACGATCCTGTAGGCCGGGTTGGGAATATCTATTCTCTTCTTGATCATCTTGGCGTTCATGTCGGGCCAATCTTTGCAGTTCATCGAATCGGCCACGGAGTACGTTCGCATAATAACTTCCCGCTGGCCCGAGCGAACGATCTCATTGACGGTGGGGCATTTGTAGAGCCTCAAGTCTTTCGTGTACGGCCACAGGGCGCCGTCCTTTATCGCGTCGATCTTCTGACGCTCGCTCATTCCCGACCGCCAGTCGGCGAGGACCCAAGGGGTTTCATTCGAATGGATGCTATACTCGCCTGTATCCCCGTTGACCAGGTTATCATCGTTGTCATCAGCGTACATTACCCAGGCGAGAGTCAGCTCTCTGAGGTTGTTCAGGCACGTCGCTCGCTTGCCCTGCTCTTTCACCCGATTCAGAGCCGGCATCAGTATCGCCAGCAAAATCGCGATGATAGCAATAACCACCAGGAGCTCGATGAGTGTAAAACCCCTTTTTCTATTCATACGCATTCCTCTCTCGAATTCTCTGCGACGAACAGACTCTCTGTCAACGAGACACGTCCACGGAAGAACCCGCCCGATAGCGAAGCGCAGCGGGCTTGTCTGCGACAATCTCTATCAGTAATCCGGGAAGGGTCTAATCCACTCCGGCCAATCGCTCGCCTGGACGCCGCCGGCCAGAGTATACGGGCCCGACGTGTCAAATTTCTTGTGCCACTTGAGCGTCCACAGTTCCTTGAGGCCGACCCTGCGCGCTGAGAAATCCATGAAAGAACATCCGACAAAACCAACGTGTCGATTGATACAACACCGGCCCATGTTATTGCTGGACCAGGCTTCATACTCATACTCTGCAGGTCTCTGACTTTCGAGAGGCCACAGGTCAAAACGCAGAGCGTCGACGAACAGCGGCGCGTTGGCAGCGCCGCTCACGTCCGGTGTCCTCCATCCGTCTGTGGCGGGAACGCCCCCTTCAAACGCGCCATCTATAGGAATGGTCAGGCAATACCCGTTAATGCTGTAGCTGCCCGCGACACCCTCTGGAGGCGCTGCGCGTCCCCCCTGAGTACCCGTGAAGATGCCCCATGCGTTAAAAATATTGAAGGTCGGCGCGGTGACACCGTGGTCGTCGGTGATCGGCTTTTTCGCCGTCGGACAGAACCACGTTTTGTTCCGCTTCCAGCTCAGGAGTCTGTCCGGCAGTTGCCACGGCCACCAATAGCCCGTTGCTCCGTAGCCTGACCAGAACCTGCCATCGTTGTCGTCACAGTACATCTTGGTCACGAGATTCCACTGCTTAAGATTAGCCAGGCACCCTGTGGTTCTGGCCTGCTCCTTTACGCGGGACAAGGCCGGCATCAGGATCGCCAAGAGAATCGCGATGATAGCGATGACGACCAGAAGTTCTATCAGCGTAAAACCCGTCTTTCTACACATTTCCATCCCTTTCTCGAACTTTTTCGATCAACATGTCTTTTCGAGAGCGTACACGTCTTAAGGAAACCGCGCCACCCGACAAGGTGCGGCGGGTCCCTGCGAAAAGCCTCTCTTTCAAAAATCCTGGAATCGCCTTATCCATTCCGGCCAGTCGCTCGGCTGGACACCGCCGGCCATCGTGTATGGGCCTGACGTGTCGAAGCTCTTGTGCCATTTCAGCGTCCACAGTTCTTTAAGGCCAACCTTCCGGGCGGAAAAATCCATGAAAGCGCATCCGACAAAGCCAACGTGCCGATTGATACAACATCGGCCCATGTTATTGCTGGACCATGCCTCATACTCATACTCCGCAGGTCTCTGACTCTCCAGAGGCCACAAATCAAAACGCAGAGCATCGACGAACAACGGCGCATTGGCGGCACCACTGACGTCCGGCGTCCTCCAGCCTTCTCTTGCTTGGACGCCGCCTTCGAACGTGGCATCCATGGGAATTGTCAGGCAGTATCCGTTAATGCTGTAGCTGCCCGCTAACCCGTTTCGTCCCATGGTGAAAGTCCGGTTGTAAATAGTGCTGCTTTGCGTGCCCGTAAAAATCCCCCACGCGTTGAAGATATTGAAGGTCGGCGCCGTCACCCCGCGATCGTCGGTGATGGGCTTTTTTGCCGTCGGGCAAAACCACAATTTGTTCGTCTTCCAGTCCTTCAGCTTCTCCTCGAGTTGGCAAGGCCACCAGTAGCCCGTTGCATTGAGGCCCGACCAGAATCTGCCGTCATTGTCGTCGCTGTACATCTTCGCTACGAGGTTCCATTGCTTGAGATTCGCCAGACACCCCGTTGTTCTGGCCTGTTCCTTCACTCGCGAAAGGGCGGGCATCAGTATTGCCAGCAGAATCGCGATGATAGCAATAACAACCAGAAGCTCGATCAACGTGAACGCCCTTCGTCTGTACATACCAATACCCTTCCAATTGTTTGCAAAGACTTGGCTTGGCTTTTGGAGGATGCGCCTCACCATCCTTCTGTTCTTTTGGACTTCGTTATTCTTGCGTCACACTAACCCGATAATAACAATTATACACGATGTTTAGGTTTCGGACAACCCCTAAAATCGGCAATTTAATGCAGAATCCGTGAGAGCGACGTAATCGTCCGCGGAGAGCTGTTCGGGGCGTTTTGTTGCGTCGATACAACATTTTTCGAAAATATTGCTCCAATTGCCGATTTTTGCCAGTTGGCCGCAGGCCAGCTTGGTGCACGCCAGAACCATCTTGCGGCGATGGCCCATGAAAAGGTGGACTATCTCGCCAAATAGCCCCATATCCGCAATCCGAGCGGCTTTTTCCGGGTTCCGGACAAAGCGAATCATCGCCGAGTCCACTTGCGGCGGGGGCCAGAAAACCGCTGGTTTCAAGATTCGGATCGTTTGCACGTCGCCGGTCGCACCCAGGAAGATGCTCAATATTCCGTAGTGGCTCGATCCCGGCCCGGCGGTCATCCGCTCGGCTACCTCCTTCTGAACCGTAACGACCATACCGTCGGCGGCGACCGGACCCGTCAGAAGATTCATCATCAGAGGCGACGCGACGTTATAGGGCAGGTTTGCGACTAAAAGAACCCGTCCGGCATATTGCTCGCAAGCGGCAGTCAACGCTTCCATAACGGGTTGGCTGATCGTGTGCTTGTTTTCAAGGGCATCAGAATTGATCAGATCGAGGTTCGCGACTTCTGTGAGCTGTTTTTTAACAATTTGGAACAGATTCCGGTCGAGTTCCACGGCAACCGTTCTGCCCGCTCGCGCGGCTAGGGCCGGGGTCAGCGAACCCGTCCCACAACCGACCTCGAGCACGACGTCGTCCTTTTGGATGTCGGCCGAATCGACCAGGAGACGCATCAAGTTCAGGTCGATGAGAAAATGCTGGCCAAGGTGGAGGTTCGGCCTGATGCCCGCCGAGGATAACAACTGTACGATTTGTCGCTTCGTTTGCATTGCAGCAACAATAGGTCGTTCCTTCGAAGCACTTCGGAGCCCGCACGTTTCCGCGTCCTTCGACCATCGAGTATCAAGTATCGAGCACCGTTCTCTCAGTTCTCAATTCGGCATTCCAGCTTTTTTTTCGTTTTTGCCATTTGGATTGCCGTGGTGATGGCTGATTTCATACTGGCCGGGTTGGCAAGGTTTTGGCCGGCGATGTCGAATGCGGTGCCGTGAGCGGGTGACGTTCTGATGATGGGGATACCGATAGTGATGTTGACGGCGTGGTCGAAGTCGAGCAACTTCACGGGGATCATTC
>CAYZAH010000046.1:0-12884 GCA_964475805.1 uncultured Pirellulales bacterium
AAATGGCAGATTCGCTCGCCGGTCACAGGAGCCACGCTTCGCCAAGAGATTGACCGACGTTTATCGCAGTACACGCGGTATCCGCCAGCGGACATGCAAGCACTGTCCCAGGATTTGGCGGCCATTCGTGGTTTGTTTGAGAACTCGAACGTCATAGAGTTTGATCGGGAGCTACGGGCCCAGGTTATTGATGCGCTCCAGAGTTTCGGCTTCGATCCCGGTCGGAAAATCCGATTTCGCAGCTCGACCAATGTCGAGGATAGCGAGCAATTCACCGGCGCCGGCTTGTACGAGAGCTTCAGCGGCTGTCTCGCCGACGATCTCGATCAGGACGGCAGCGGCCCATGCGCCTGCGATGCCTCCGATCAAGATGAGCGTGGCGTCCTCCAGGCCATCCGCAAAGCCTTCGCCAGCTTCTACAACGACAACGCCTTCCTGGAGCGGCTCAAGTGGGGCATTAACGAAGCGGATGTAGGCATGGGCCTACTCGTTCATCATTCGTTCCCCGATGAAATCGAGTTAGCCAACGGCGTCGCCACACTGGACAAGGCCGACGGTTCCAACTGGTCGGCCGATATCGTTTCTCAGAAAGGTGCCCTGTCGGTCACCAATCCACCGGCCGATGCTGTCCCCGAGCAGGTCCGCGTCGATTACAGTCCCTTTCATGGGGCCTTGCCCTGGCTGATACAGCGATCGAGCCTCGTGCCGCTGCGAGAGAGCACTGTTCTGGAATGGGAGCGCGAGTACATCGAGCTTTACGAGCTTTTGGTCGCAGCGGCAGATCGCTATTGTGAGGTCGTACAGAAGCAAAATCCGATACTGGATTTTGAGTTCAAAAAGATCGCACCCGAGGGCAAGCTCATCATCAAGCAGATTCGCGAAATCCCGCAACAAGGCGGCGGTGTGTACGCCACCCCCTTCCTGCTCGGAGAGCCGCGCGTCTATTGCACGCTCCAGGGTCGGGGCAGCAACGTGTTTACAAGCCACAGGCTCAAATCCCGCTGGACACTCCAGCCAAAGAATCTCTGGCTCAGCGAGGATAATTTGCACGGGTGCATTTACGCCGAAGCCCGGATCGAGTACGTCGCCGACGGACAAGTCCGCCAAGTCACCGCTGATTTGCCTTCATTGCCCGGGGCCGAACACGCTTACGAGGACCCGCAATGGGAATTTGACCAATACACATTGATCGACACGTGGCGTTTTCCCAATCTCTGCAATCCCCGAACCTACCACTTACGAACCGAGCCGCTTTTCCAAAGCGCCGTGCAGGACCCGATAGTCACCTCGGACGATTTCCAGATTGGTATCGAAGTCGAACACGCCGCACCCGTGTACGTCGATGATGTCAACGTGACAACGGTGGAGGAAACGAGCCTTTATCAGCCCTGGACACCGACGGATCAGGATGTCCTTGAAGTATGCTCATTCGCCGATCCCAATACGGGCGTGACAGTGACGGTGCAGTACCGCGTTCGCTGGAGTATGATGGGAGGCACGCCGACTTCCGTTCAACTCGACCAGACCCGCATCGAAGGGCTCACCACTGAGCCGATCATCCTGACCGGCTACTTCTCTCAGAGCTTCGGCGGTGGCTCACATCTGTGCCCTATGAACTTCCTTTTCGAGCCGGCGCTGGAGCCGGGCATCTCGCAGACGATACTTGACGAGCTTGAGGCCAACAACATTCGGCTCATCTACTACACGACCGGTGCCCGTGAGTGTCGGCCCCTCGAACAGCGCGACACGCCACCTCAAATCAAGTTCTACAACTCCGATGACGTCTGGGGCTGCTCGGGCTAAGGAGCGAGAACATTCCACGCACGCTCTACAGTCTTCCGGCGGTCCACAAGATAGCACGCTCTACGAGCTGACGGTAGTTGCTGTTCTCGTACGCCTTTGAGTCGTGTCCCAATTGAATCGTGCAGACCCTCGCTCGCTCGAAATTCCGTACCCAGCCGATGGTCCGGCCGCTGGTCGGCTCGTCGGTTGTCAGGAGGACGTGGTTGTCCTTGGCGAACCAACAGTTCTTGTAGGTTTCGTCGTGAATTGCAAAGTCGCTCATCCCTTGTGTGATCGGGTGATTCTTGTCCGCGATCTGAATGGTCTCATCGACGCCGTGCAGGTACGTGCCGGCCTTTTGCAGGACGCCGCCTTCCATGGTGTCCTTCGTGTAGTACCTCGTCCCGATGATCTGCCTGAATCGCGGCCAGTCCTGAAAGGCCGCCATAGTATGATGTAATGCCACGACACCCACGCCCCTGTCCAGCAGCGTCAGGAAATTCTGTCTTCGCTTGAACGATATATTCTGCGTCATGTTGTAGAAGACAATAACGTCGTAGTCCCACCCGCTGATGTTCTCGAACAGCTCACTGTCGTCTTTTTGGGCGGCTTCGGTGTATTGAATCCCTTTCATCTCGTCGAACATTTTGAAGAACGGGTCGTGCTCGAAGGCGTGCCCGCCGGTGACGACGACGACTTTGACCTCGCCGTCAGCCTCACCCGGCCCCAGCTCCCTGATCCTGAGGTTCCGCCAGCGAACTTCGTAAGGCCTGAAGTTCCTCCCTAAACCGTGGACCTGAAGGCCGATGACTCCTTTGGCGTCCAGCGAATCCTTCAGATCGGTGCAGAGCACGCCGTTGACCCAGGTCTTCATCGAGCTGCCGCGACACTCGATGCGATACGCGTTCCACTCGTTGTCCTTAAAGGCGTTCTTGGCCGCCGGATCGTCGCGCACCTCGCCGATGAAGAACGCCCGCCGGGCCTCGTCGTAAATCCCGCCGCACGAGCCGGTGCGGGCCTGGGCGATCTCAACCTGGTATCCGTAGACGCGGTCCGTCGGGATCGAGCGCTGGCCGGGCTTGCCGTCCGGGCCTCGGAACACGAAGAACTTCTCACCCTGGGCGATATGGCTGCGAATCTGGACGCCGGAGTTCAGGTTGGGATCACATTTGACCTCGAATTCCAGGATGAAGTCGCCGTACTCTTTATCGGTGCACAGGAACGAATTCGGGCTGCCCTTGACGGCCGCTCCCACGATCATGCCATCCTCGACGCGGTAAGTCGCAAAGCCGCTGTGGATGGTCCAGCCGTCCAGGCTCTTCCCGTTGAACAGATTCACCCACGGTCCCGCCAGCGCACCGCTCGCAATCGACAGCAGAATCAGCATGATGAATGATAGCTTCTTGAACATCGTCGCTCCTTTCTTAGAGGCTTCATTTGTGTCTACTGACATTGTAAACAAGTAAGCGCAGAACGCAAGTGTTTCAGTGGGAATCTCGACAGCTCCATCGCGCCCTGAGACAATCTCGCACTAACAGTAAGGGTGGCAGCCTCATCCCGACGGTCGTTTAGCGGGATGGGGATGGCGCTTGCCATCAAAGCTTACGTACCAAGCCTATAACGACAGCCTCGATTCGGCAATTGTCGGAGTAGATAGGCTCGTAGTCCTCGTTGGCGGGTTGGAGTCGAACGTGAGTCTCTTCTTTGTAGAACCTCTTAAGTGTGGCGTTGTCACTATCCACGATAGCGATGGCCAACTGGCCGTCATGGGCAACACGGCTTCGACGACAGATCACGTAATCGCCCTCGCGAATGTCGTCGTTAATCATACTGTCGCCCGTCACTTCCAGCGCAAAGACGTCGTCCCCGTTTCCGAAGCATGAGCTTAGTGACAAAGACTCGATGTCCTCGACGGCTTCCAAGGGCGCCCCGGCTGCGACCTTGCCGGCCAACGGTATGCCCGGCGTCTCGTCGCGATCCGGTGAAACACTCGGACCACTGAACAGGCTAAGCAAGTCGCGCGCTTGCGAAGTCAAGGTCAAAGAGCGTGCCCTGTTGGGCCAGGCGCAGAGCAGGCCTTTCTTTCGCAGCTCGTTGACGTGCTCGAACACGGTGCTTCGGCTTAGGTTCAATTCGGACGCCATCTCGCCCAAGGTCGGGGAATAGCATCGGTTCTTCTGATAGCACGCCACCATCTTTAGAAGCTGATGCTGGCGAGGGGTCAACTGTATTGCACGTTTCGCGGCTCTCAACGGCATTGGCGATTTTCTCCTCGTAACGACTGACAAGCATGTCCCCGCCGGACGCGCCGCCGGCACCGACGGGATCGCTTCCGCGATTCCAGCCGATGATTGCGGAAACAATCTCGGCGACTCCCGCAAAAACTCCGGCGAGAGGTCGGGGCAACGTGTTGGTTTGCGTCAGCTCCGGTTGCCAGACGGCGATGAAATCGCCGCCGGGTCCGAACTTGCAGAGCGGCTCGATCTGTCCATTGGGCTTGGGCTTCATTTCCATTCCATCCCTGATTTCAACCACATATCGAAGATCATCCATCAGCAGTGGTCTCTATCGGCAAAGCACCCGAAATCACCCAAACAAAAACCGAACAAAAATCCGCGGCTTCCCGAGTTTTTTGTACCCGTCCGATGCCCGCCCTGATAGCCGCAAAGATATGGGACTACGTGGAAGAAAATTTCTGGTTGTACTGAAGGTGCGGTATGGAGCGTCTTGTGCAGGGGCGGGCCAGTGGGTTTCCGTGAAGAACGCTCTACAGTGGTAAGCGCACGCGGTTGCCCTACGGTCAATCAGGCGTCCGCTGGCTCGTCGCGGATTCTGCGTCTACGGGATCCGGGGCTTCCAGCTAATGTACCGACACGATAGAACCAGAAGAGCAGGGTTTGGACTGGATCCTTCTCAATCCTGCGGGTAGCCCAACATGCGAAAAATGAGAGGAATAGCTACTTATTATGCAGCAAAGAAATAGTTGACGGTCCCTCCGCGGCGCTTCTATCACCTGGTGGTAGCCACTATGTATAACGTACTGTCCCGATCATCTACGAAAACTCTGTAGCTTGGTCCCTTTTGGGCGTCGAAGCATCCCGACAACATACGACCTGATTTAACAGAATGCTGATCAAACAAAATGACTCCTGCGTCTCTCTGTACTAGCGAGAGTGTCGGGAATACGCCCACATCGTTGGTGTTCATGAATTGCAGTCTGTCCTTGTCAAACGTCTCCCACGCTCCGTTTGTCTCAAAGGTCTCAAGAACATACCTCATGCCGTCGGAACCCGTCTTGAATCGCACAAAAATCGCCGGTTCCCGACCGCCCAAAAAGATGGCCCGCAAGCCATCAGCTCTTTTTGGCAAGTCCCTGCCCACAACGTGTCGGAAAGCCGGCCTGATTAACCTTACCGGCAATTCTTGCCAGTGCACCACGTTTGCGTAGTACAACAGGGGCGGCCGTTCGTGCAGGTATGTTGTCAGAAGTCCCAAGAGCACAACTCCACATCCTGCAATTATACCGACGTGCAACCTGCGTTTGCTCATACGCTAACTAGTGCTTGGCCCACTGCTTTGTCCCGTTGCCTCTACGGTTTTGCCCTCTTACAGGCTCCAGAATTGCGATTCGGTGCGGGCGGTTTTGAGGTAATCCACTATCTTCGCCACGATGTCCGGATGCTGGTCGGCCACATCGTGTTTTTCGCCGACGTCGTCTTTGAGGTTGTACAATTCCAGCTTGCCAGTGGTGTTGAATCGGATAGCTTTCCAGTCGCCCATCCGCACTGCCTGCTTCGAGCCTCGCTCGTGGAATTCCCAGTAGAGGAACTTGTGCTGCTTCTGGGCGGCCGGCTTTCCCAGGAGCGTCGGTACCATCGAAATACCATCCACCGAAGCCGGATAGTCTACGCCCGCTAATTCAGCGAACGTCGGCAGAAAGTCCCAAAACGCCGAAATGTGATGGCTCACCGTCCCCGGCTCGATCCTGCCCGGCCACCGTGCGATTAGGGGCACGCGAATCCCGCCCTCGTACAGGTCGCGTTTCTTCCCGCGCAGAGGACCGTTGCTGTCGAAGAATTCAGGATTCGCCCCACCCTCCTGGTGCGGACCGTTATCGCTCGTAAAGAAGACGAGCGTCTTCTCGTCGATCCCCAGCTTTTTCAGTGTTTCCATGACCTGGCCCACTTCGCTGTCCAGACGGGTAATCATAGCCGCATGGCCTTTCTGCGCATCGGGCCAGTCTCGGTCCTTGTAGATGCCATAATCCGGTATCTCCATGCCCTTCCGCCCGGCCTCGTTGTTGGCATGTGGCAGCGTCACCGGCATGTAGAGGAAGAATCGCCGGTCCTTGTTCGCTTTGATGAATTTCAGCGCCTCGTCGGCGATCAAATCGGCCGAGTACTGGCCCCGCTCCACTGCGACGCCGGCGCCGTCCTCTCTCGGATTCGCTACCTTGTTGCCCGGTAGCGGAACACGCTCCTCGTTTCGGAATAAGAACTCCGGGTAGTAATTGTGGGCGTGCCTCTGGCAAAGATAGCCGAAGAAATAGTCGAAGCCCTGCTTGTTTGGTATGCCTGTGCTGTCCGGCCCACCGAGGCCCCACTTGCCCGTCAGAGCCGTGGCGTAACCGCCCTGCTTGAGCAATTTCGCTACCGTCACCGTATCAGGCGGCAAAGGTAACTGCCCCATCGGCTTGATTTCCTTGTTACCCCGCACGTAGGTATGGCCCGTGTGCAAACCCGTCATCAACGAGCAGCGCGACGGCGCGCATACCGTGCAGCCCGCATAGTGATCCGTAAAACGCATCCCCTGGGCGGCCAGCTTGTCGATGTTGGGTGTCTTGATTTGAGCCTGCCCATAACAGCCCAGGTCGCCGTAGCCCAGATCGTCGGCCATAATAAAGATGATGTTGGGCTTGTCGGTGGAGGAGCGGCTGGCATCCTGCCCCAAACTCTCTGCGGACCCCGCTACGCCCAGCGCCGCCGCACCGCCAATAATGTGCTTCAAGAAATCTCGTCTATTCGATTGATAGGACATTGCGCCTGGCCTCCATTTTGAACCACGGATAAGGCTTCCAAAAACCCCAAGTACGGGGCACAGTATATCAGAAGATCGGGACGTCAGGCAAGGACAATCCACCACGAGCGCTGGATAGAATTGGGGGAGTGCTGCGTCCAGAGAATTTGTGGGCGATTTCCAGTTCAGGTATTGCGACTAAGCTGTGACATAAGGCCAATTCAGGATCCCGGTGATCACACAACATCACTGTCCCAGTCCACGAATCCATTAATAGAACGCTTAATTTTATTGTCGGCGTGAAAATATTTGCTATGATTCTCTTACTTTGTGAGTGTTTCTGAAAGGGTGCATCGTGCGATTGAAGGCAAAAGGTTCTTGAAGGAATATTGGCAAAGAACAAGGCTCACGCGGTTTTGGAATTAGGATTTTGGGGTTTCGAGCCTTCTCTCGCGTAAATACGAAATATACATGACACAAGACGCCATACGCCATACGCCACACGAGATCAAAGCTGTTCTGTTCGATCTCGGCGAGACGGTGCTGAATTTTGGCCGGATCAGGGCCACGCGGCTCTTCCGCCAGGGCGCCCGGCTGTCGTACGATTTCCTCAGAAGTCACGGCCAGCCCGTCGGCAACTTCGAGGTCTACTGCTGGCGGAACCTGTTCGCCTTGCGCTTTCGGCATCTGCTCGCGAGCCTGACAAATAACGATTTCAACTCGTCGGTTCTTCTGAGAGGAATCGGCATACGAAGAGGCGTTCGGCTCGACGGAGATCAGTGGCGGCATTTTGCGTGGCTCTGGTACGAGCCGCTGAGCAAAATCGCCACCATCGAGCCGACCACTGAGGATACGCTCGCAAAACTCAAGAATCTTGGCCTCAAACTCGGTATCCTTTCCAACACCTTCATTGCCGGCCATTCGCTGGAGAGACATCTCGAACAAGTCGGCCTCCTCGATTTTTTCACAATGAGGATATACTCGTACGAATTCGATTTTCGCAAGCCGGACCTGCGCATCTTCAGGATCGCCGCCGAACGGATCGGCGAGCCGCCAGAAAATATCCTCTACGTTGGCGACCGCATCGACAAGGATATCGAACCCGCCTTAAAAGTCGGCATGAAGCCCGTCCTGAAAACCGCCTACACCAACGCTGGAAAAACACCCCCCGACGGCGTCTTAGAAATAAACGAACTGTCCAAACTACCCACCTTAATCAAACAAATCAACGCTGAAAAAAATAACAAGAAAGACTATCCTTAGATCATGGCATGGTATCAGGATTCCGATATTATGCCGATTATTTTTTGGCCCCGTGCTTAAGCAGTAACGCAACGATTTCGGTGTTTCCATTGTCCTTAGCTAAATCTAAAGGAGTGCGACTCACATTATTCTGCGCGTTGACATCAGCGCCATGAGCAAGGAAAAATTCAGTGATTTCAGTGGCACTCTTCACTGGTGATTTGTACACGGGTGAAGATCTCTTCGCTAACCAATGTAGAGCCGTATATCCATTAGTGTCGTTTACCTGAATATCGGCTCCTTTATCGACCAGCATCTTTATTGTATCCAAATCATTCGCTCCAACTGCCTCGAGCAAAGGTGTCCAGCCCCTATTATCTTTGGCATTTATGTCAGCACCATTATCTACAAGGAATCTCGCTACGCTTCCACGTCTTCGGTAGCATGCGCCATGTAGGGGTGTCCAGCGGAGCGTCCCTTGTCGAGCGTTGATATCGGCGCCCTTGTTTATTAATATTTCCATTACGATTTTAGTGCGTTCCGGGTTTCCTCCCCATGCCCACGCATGCAGTAGGGTTGCATCGTTCTTGTCTTTCTTATTTGGATTAGCCCCTTTGTCTAAAAGATACTCCGGCACACCTTTATTGCCATGCAATAGGCTTTCATAATAAAAAGACAGGCCCAATAACTGACTAAGCTCGCTTTCATTTACATGGGATTTGTTTTCGATGAAATTCTTTACTTTAGCCAAGTCCCCCAAATAAACAGCCATATCCAGAGTAACATCAGATCCTTTTGAGACCAGCAACTTGACCATCTCCATGTTCCAGCCTGCCATGGCAAGACTTGCGGGTAATTGTCCATCTTTGTCTTTACAGTTCAGGTCGGCACCCGCTTTGATCAATAGCTGTGCCACTTCAATTTGACCTTCCATGGCTGCATAGTGTAATGGAGTTCTCTCCATCGCATCTTTAACATTGGCATCGATTCCTTTGTCAAGAAAGGCCTTTACCTGTGTCAATTCTCCTAATCTGGCGGACACGTGGAGGTTCGGATTGATCTGCACGTTCTTTGCGAATAGTTCGGCCAAATCTGTACGGTCATAAAGAGCTGCAAAGTGCAGCAGTTCGGCGATGTCTCTGTGGCCGTTCTTAATGGCATATTGAAGTGGCGTAAACCACGGAGGTTCCTTTGCATCGAGGTCAGCGCCTGCGACAATAAGCAATTCGGCTATGTTTCTGTGGCCCTGCCGAGCTGCATAGTACAAAGGCGTCAAATACCCGGGACCCGATGCATTGACATCAGCACCCTCAGCAATGAGCAATTCACCTATGTCTCTGCGGTCATTAAGAGCTGCATAGTGCAGAGCTGTACAGCCCGAGCTGTCCTTGGCGTTGACATCGACACCTTCCGCAATGAGTTTCTTGGCTTGGTCAAGGTCACCTCTTTTTACCACCTGAAGAAGTGATTTTGTGTTTTGTGCTTTTTGAACGCGCTTTATCATTAGCTCTGTTGACAGGATAATAGCGCTCTCAGGATACCCATCGAGAAGTTTCTGGAATGCAGATAATGCAGCATCGAATTGTCCCGCTTCAAAATACGATTGCCCGAGCCAGTATTGAGCATCCTGAGCGATTCTACTGTTTGGTGACAGGCTTATTACTTTCTTGTATTCGGTAATCGCGGCACCATAATCAGCGACTTTACGCAGCTCATTTGCCTTTTCGAAGTGCTGTTCGGCCTCTGTGTTTGTTCTTTCTGCGAATGATGAAATACATATCCCGGGAACGACTGCTGAAACCAAGCATATTGTTAGTGATATTAGTCTTTTGTGGTTCATTTTCTTTTCCTCTTATTTTCCGGCGCTGATTGCCCGCGCCATATTCATTAACTGTGACATTTCGATATTGCCAATTAAAACATACGAAAGAGCATTGTCTCTCCAGGCAAGAATAGTTCTTCTCGCCTGTCCTTTGTTTTGGTATACCGCGTATTCTCTGAAATCTTTTGGCTCAAGCCTGCTATGCACATCTAAAGGTTGCTCAAACAAGGATACCGAATTGATACCGTCTGTATAAAGTAATTGCATGGCGTCATGCCCTTCGATCCTTCTTATCTGATCGAGTGAATAGCCGGGAAAAAGCCTTGCGGGTGTGTGCAACTCAAAATCGGCAGTTCTTCTTGCTTCAGAGAGTGCTAGTGTATGGCCATTGGAAATTACCGGAGCTTCGGACGAATCAACTTGGTGTCGGGAGGAAGGACCCCTGAGAATAATGCCGGGGCGCATATATTCCGGCTCATCATCAAAAGATTCATAGTAGAGAATATCGTGTTGATTCACACGCATCTGTGCCGGCTGCGGCTCGGACGGACTTGCCGAGGCGTGTTGAGCAATAACATCCTGGTGCTCTTTCAAATAGAAGTTGATAGTGGCGGAATCTTCGGCAGGGGCTAGGGCGACATCACGCCGGGCCTGCGCCAGCTCCTTTCTAAGGTCGTCGATTTTTCCCGACAGAACAAAGCACGCCACCAGGGAAGAAAAGACAAGCAACGCTGCCGCTGCGTAACCAACTTTGCTCAGGAATATCGTCCTCTGAATATTCGGCTCAAACGCAACCGGCTTTGTTTTCGGTGGTTCTTTCTGCGATTGGAAGACATCGATCTCTTTCCGGTGCGTTTGTCTCCATTTATCGAAATCGAACTGTGGTTCGTCCCGGCTGATGGCGCCGGAAATCAGTTCATCCAAATTCCTGTCGTCTGCATTCATGGACGGGTCTCCCGAAAATCACTTTCTCTCAAGTGTCTTGCTATTCTTCGTTTTGCCCGTGCGAGTTTGCCGTTGATCGCCGCTGGCGAGATTCCCAGGATAGCACCGATCCGTTCGTAGGACAGATTGTTGTAGTACCGCAACACAACCAGTTCCCTCGCGTCGGCGGGCAATTGCTCGATGGCCCGGCGAATCGCACGGTGGTCTTCATTGTCGTGCTTCTTGTCGGCCACTTGTGAAAGATCTTCGGCGCTGACATGCCTCGATTTAGCCGCCGCCATATCCCTGGCGACGTTTCTGCAGATTGTCGCCAGCCACGGAGCGTATCTGTCTTTGTTCCGCAGCCGTCTGAGGTTAACCAGCGCCCGGGCGAAGCTTTCCTGGGCGGCGTCCTCAGCAAGTTGATGGTCGCTCAGCACCGCGTACGCAACGGCAACCATCGCCGCATAGTACCGCTGGCACAGTTCGCCGAAGCTGTCGAGATCGCCGGCGACGGCGGCTTCTAACAGTTCTCTTTCCTGATCGTTCTGCACGTGCCGAAGGTCAACCTCCAATCTTCAGATCAGCGTTCGCTATATTGTCTGATTTTAGGCCCAAAATGAGCGCGCGAAAGCCGTATTTTGCGAAAAAAAGGCGACATCGCCTGCTGATCGCTTATAATCACCGTTTCGTGAATGACCGATAGACAAGCTGAAATCTTAAATTAGAAACTGACTTATGACTGATACGGCTTATCAAAAGTGCATAAATCCCGATTGCGGGGCGGAATTCGATTGTGGGCAGGCGATGTTCAAGTGCCCGAAGTGCGGTGAATTGCTGGATATTCGCTATGACTGGGACAAGATTCAAGTTCCCGGCGCAATGAGCGAGTTCGCCAAGCGATGGGCGAGGCGGGAGAATCCGCTGGACTTGTCCGGCGTCTGGCGGTTCCGCGAATTGCTGAGCTTCTGCGACGACCCATACAAGGTCACCATTGGCGAAGGCCAGACGATCCTTCAGCTCAACGACGCGGTGGCGAAGTACGTCGATATGAAAGACGGGCGCTTGTATCTGCAATACGAGGGCTTGAATCCCTCCGGCTCATTCAAAGACAATGGCATGTCGGCGGCGTTCAGCCATGCGAAGATGGTCGGCGCCACGTCGAGCGCCTGCGCCTCGACGGGCAATACGTCCGCGTCTGTGGCCTTGTACGCCCATAGCTGCGGCGTCAAGTGCACCGTGTTCATCGGCTCGGGCCGGATCGCCTTCGGCAAGCTCAGCCAGGCGATGGATTACGGCGCGCAGACGATCCAAATCTTAGGCGATTTCGACGATTGCATGAGACAAGTCCAGGATGTCTGCACCGAGCTGGGTCTCTACCTGCTCAATTCGCTCAATCCGTTCCGGCTCGAAGGGCAAAAGACCATCATGTATCGCATCATCGAGGGCTTAGGCTGGGAGGTACCCGACTGGATCGTTGTGCCCGGCGGCAACTTGGGCAACTCCAGCGCTTTCGGCAAGGCTTTCGACGAGCTAAAACAACTGGGCTTGATCGAGCGCGTCCCGCGAATGGCGATCATCAACGCCGCCGGCGCCGACACGCTGACCGACCTGGTAAACAACAAAAAACTCCGATGGAATGACAGCCACGTCGATCAGAAGATCATCAACGATTATTACGACGATCTGACCGCTCGCCATTTCTCGCCGCATACGTGCGCCTCCGCGATCGAAATATCGCGGCCCGTCAATCTAAAGAAATGCCTGCGCGCGATCGATATCTGCGACGGCGTCGTCCGCGCCGTGACGGATGAAGAAATCGTCGATGCCAAGGCGGTTATCGGCAAATACGGCTTAGGTTGCGAGCCGGCCTCGGCGGCGACTATTGCGGGATTAAAGCACTTGCGGGCCGATGGCGTGATTGACGCCGACGAGCGAGTGGCCTGCGTCCTTACGGGCCATGCACTCAAGGACCCCGATGTCACCGTCAACTACCACAAGGAAAAGCAAGGCGAATTCGCCAACCCCCCCATCGAAGCCCCGAACGATCTCGATGCGATCATCAAGCTCGTCCGGTAAATCCAAAACGTTTCGGTCA
>CAYZAH010000047.1:0-12824 GCA_964475805.1 uncultured Pirellulales bacterium
CGCCCATCCCTCGCCATTTCTTGCCGAGCTCCAGGTAGGCGGGCAGGTTCTTCGGGTCTTTTTTCTTCGTGAGAGCCTTCGTCTGCCGGGAAAGCTCTTCCATGTAGGCGAGTGACTTGATATTCTCGCTCGCGTGCTCGCGTTCGGTGATAATCTCCTCTGCGATTTGCTCCATGCTGTCGAGATAAGACTTCAGTTCCGGATTGGACCTCTTGGTCCGGTTGAGGAGATCTACCATGTCGTGGGCGAATTGCTGGTATTGCTCGATTCTATGCACGTGTTGCGTCACGAAGAACACCATGTCGTCGACCGCGCCGTCGACGTACTCGGCCCGCCGCACTTCATCACCGTTCTGGAAGACGGCCTGGATGGCCTCGGTGCAGCCGCACGTGCACGCGCGGAGAACGCCGGCGCCCCCGCGCCGGTGGTGGGTTCGTGGTACGCGGCCCGCGATATCGAGTATCCTATCGGACGTTTGGCGACCCAACGTTTCCTTGATAATATCGACGGGCGCCGTGACCGACAGGGGGGTATTCTGTCGCTCTAAGAAATAGGCGACGGATTCACCTTTGGGCAACACTCTCTTGCTCATGTGGTAAAACGTCTTGTCCCCATCGAACCAAACCGGGTAGATGTAGGCGCCGATAACGGGCCGCCAGATTCTCTCCAAGCGAGATTGCCTGAATTTATAGGTCGTCTGCACGCCGCCTTCGTTCAGTTGCGTGACCCACCTCGCCGGGAAGGGGCTTTTCCAGTCGACGGCGACATCCTTTTCCAAATAGGAAGCGGTCAGATCCTCTTTGTGCCAGATGCCCGGCGCGCTCAGCACGGCGAGATAGATGCCCTTGCCGTCGTTGTTGATGTCAAGCGATTCGATCAGACGCGGCTCTCGTTGCTCATCGCCCAGAGCCAGCGTTGTCTTTTGGCCGCCGTCGGGCCACGTGACGACCAGCATGTGGTCGCGGCCTTCAAGTAATCCCACGAATGAGTCGTCACAGGGGATGTTCAGCTTGTTCATCGAGGGATATCGGGCAGCGTTGAAGATGAGATCGTCGACCCCAAAACTGGGTACGATGCCATACTGGATCGGACTGAGGATGCTCATCCCTTTTACGTTCTCACCGGGCCTGATCTCTACGACCTCCGTTGTGTCGAGGCCGACAATGGCCGACAAGTCCCCACCTGCTTTCCCCACCGAGAACGTAATCTCCAGAGCAGCTTCGTCACCCGTGTTCTGCAAGAGCTTGATCTTGGTGATCGTGGCCGGGCTACCTTTCAATTCGAGAGGCGCAAACGCTGCCAGTTGCTTGCCGGCGTCGCCTTTCGAGAAGACGACGACTTTGCCTGTGGCCGACTGGAATGCGACGGTATAGTGCTCATTCTCGATGACCGCGTCCCCCTGAAAGGCGTATTCTCTCCCATAATACCCCGGATCACCCGCCGCTCTATCGGGGTTTGACTTAAGAGTCAACAGATCGGTAGGAACGAGCCTCCAGCGGGTTCTGTTTGCGAAATTGATCGTATTCGCAAACGGCGACATCGTGTCCCAGATGCACGTGTTCCCCGTATTTTCCTCTGTCTGGGCCACTGACAGGCCCGTACTCAGAACCAGCAAGATAATCGATGCCCTCTTCCACGAAGGCGATCCATAACGACTTGCGCCTCGACCAGACTTCATGATTCGTGTTCCTTTCAAATGTGTCTTCGATTGTAAACGACTCAGCACCCTATCATACCGAAATCCGGCTAAATCTCCAGTGTCTTGGGCGGATGATCCGTTGTTTCAGGTTTTTTGCGTATAATTCATGCCCCCAGATGGTACAATAATATAGATAGGACACGAAAATGAAAAGAATAAACTCAAACAACTCGATTTTGGTACGGTTTCTTGCATTCCTCATCGTCACGTTCATGATTTCTGCGGTTCAAGCGGATCAATCAACATGGCGGCAAGAAGAAGTCAATTGGCGGCTAACTGGGGGAGATCGCGTCAAGGCGATCCACTACCCCGGGCAAGAGAAACCATCTCTCTTTGAAGATCAGGCTTTCAGCCCGTCGAGTGTTAGACGCCAGCAGATCACACCGGGAGCATTGCTTTCTGATGAATCCGCAGTGGGGCCGTTATGGACGCCGACGGTGATGGCTTACGTTATTGATTCGCCTCCTATTGACGGATTTATACCCCGGATTGTGGTGGCAGTGACGGATGAGCGATCCGACGATTACGACTGGGTGGCGGAGGCGCATTCGTCCGTTGTCGGCCGGTATTTGACGGATAGCCCCGATTCGGACTTCGCCATCGGTTTGTTCGACACGGGAGCCAGTACCCACGTCATGAGCTACGCAACCGCGAACCGAACCGGTATCTATGACGCCGGCTTGTTGACGTCGAATACCACCGAGCTCCTCGGTGCGACAAGCTCGGTCCTTGCCTGGGTCAGCCAGCCCCTGGCCGTATTCATGGACGGGCTGTCGGCGGTCGATCCGAACGGAACGACGGTGGACGATGCGAATATGGTGGGTCAGAGCAACGTCTCTGTTCTTGTGGGTGACGAACCCCTCCCGGACCAGCCGGACCTGCCGACGGTAGTCGGCTCTCCAATGAGCGTCAATTTCGTAGCGACGATCAATAACGACCGTCCGATCACGGTAACGTATGACGGCAATGACTACACGTCACCCGACATCCATTTCTACGACCACTCAGATCCGCGGATTCCCGATTATTCGGATACGATCCCGCTGAATCTCATTCCCGCCGGGGCGGTTAATATTCAATATATCATCGATTTCGAATCGATTTTCGACTTCGTTTTCGAGCCCGGAACGCCTTCGATCATCGTGGGAAATTCGTATCAAAGCCTGTTCTTTGTCGATAGTGTGGACTTATATGATGGTGAGCGCAGCGCCATCGATAAGGATCGTTTCATGGTCGACACCGGGGCCCAGATTACGGTCATTAGCTCGGGCGTCGGCTCGCGTCTCGGTTTGGACCCGGCCAATCCCGATTTCGAGGTGGACATCGAAGATGCAACGGGCACCGTGACGATCCACCCGGGCTTCTATCTCGACAAACTCGAAATCCCGGCGCTCGGTCATTGGATCACCTATACAAATGCTCCCGTCGTATTGCTCGACGTGGGGTCGCCGGAAGGTGGCGTGCTCGATGGGATCATTGGTATGAATCTCTTTACGAATTTCAATCTTGTCTTGCGCGGCGGAGGATTGCAGGGACAGGACCCGCCTTCGCTCGAATATGACGTCATCCCGCCGCGTCTGCTCGGCGATATCGCGCCCGAAGGAGGTGACGGCGTCGTGGATTTCCAGGATATCGACGCTCTCACTCAGGCGTGGCTTTCCGACGCAAGCTCGCCCAACTGGAACCCGGCGGCCGACATCGCCCCGCAGCCCGTCACCGACGGGATCGTCAACTTCCTTGATCTTGCCGTCATGGCGCAGAACTGGCACAAGACCGCCGAACCTCAGTAGGGTCCGCATCGCACACTACACTCTTCATTATCGCGGCGACAGGTTGACATCGCTCTGCCCCCTTCATATCATCGGTTGCCTTCTGATGTGTCTATTGCGTTATAGGACGACCCAATGGGATTCATTCTTGACCTGATATATGTGGTGGCGGGCTTGGCTTACAGTCCTGTTGTGATCTACCGGGCGGTGAGGCACAACCGCTATCGGACAGGTTGGGGTCAGCGATTTGGCAAGATCAGCCGTCGAAGCCCGGACAAGAGATGCATCTGGCTTCACGCCGTCAGCGTGGGGGAGGTCAACGCGGCCAGGACGATTATCAAAGAACTGGAGACTCAGTTCGCCGATTTCGAGCTGGTCATCAGCACGACCACGGATACCGGCTTCGCACGTGCGACGACGCTCTTCAGTAAGGATCACGAAGTCTTCTATTTTCCTTTCGATTTTTCCTGGGTGATCCTTCGTGCCTTTGGGCGACTTCGGCCCACGATCTGCCTGCTGATGGAGTTGGAGGTCTGGCCCAATTTTGTCGCCATTGCCCAGCGGCTCAACGTTCCCGTTGTAGTGGTCAACGGCCGGATCAGCGACAGGAGCTTTCCCAAGTACACAAGAGTCAAAGCTCTCGTAAGGCCCATCTTCCGAAAAGTCACCCTGGTTCTTGCCCAAACAGAAGAGTACGCCCGGCGGTTCAAAGAAATCGGCGTCAGCGCCGAGAACGTTGTCGTCACCAGTTCGGTGAAATACGACACGGCTCAAATTGCGGACAAAGTGGAGGGGGCGGATGCTCTTGCCGCGCGGCTTCATATCCGCGACGAGCGATTGTGGGTGGCGGGGGGCACCGGACCCGGCGAAGAAGAAATATTGCTTCGTGCGTTTCAACGCATAGTGCAGAAGGATGAATTCAGAGACCTTCGACTCGTGATTGTTCCGCGGAAGCCTGAGAGATTTGATGAGGTGGCACGGCTGATAGAACAGTCCGGCTTTGACCTGATCCGATATAGCGAAGCAAAGAAAGGGGCCACAGAGAGCACAGAGAAATCGTCCGTCGTGATTCTCGGCGATACGATGGGCGACTTGCGGAAGTTCTACTCGCTTGCAACGATTATCTTCGTGGGCCGGTCACTCGTTCCGATGGGAGGCTCCGATATGATCGAGGCGGCGGCGCTCGGTAAGTGCACGATCTTCGGTCCGCACACGTTCAATTTCACACAAACCGTGGAGGCTCTCCTGGCCGGTGAGGGCGCCATTGAGGTTCAGGACGGACAGGAATTACTACAGACCATGCAGAAATGTCTTCTCGAACCGGAATTCACCGACAAAATCGCTCGGAATGGACGGGAGGTCATCAGAAAGAACCAGGGTGCAACAGCCAGAACTATCGAACAGATAGGGAGATTCTTACGCCCAGATAAGACCTAACGTGTCATCTCCAACCGCTGGGCCATCGCGTGGATGTGGGCCGGGGTCGTTCCGCAGCAGCCGCCAATAACGCTCGCGCCGGCGACCTGGATCTTTACCGTCGCGGCGGCGAAATCGTCGGGCGAGACCTTGTAAACGGCGCGGCCGTCAATCAGTTCCGGCTTGCCGGCGTTCGGCTCGGCGAGAACCGCGAGGTCCTCCTTAAAACGTCTCGTTGTCGAAACGAGCTTCTCCGCCAGCTCCACGTATTCGTCGAGGGAGATAGTACCGCAGTTGAATCCGACGGCATCGACGTCCAATGTGACTATTTTTGAAACCGCCGCATCAACGTCCACGCCCATCATTGTCCTGAACCCATCAGCGGACCGGTCGAAAGACATCGAGACGAGCACGGGCAGTTCGCCAGTGACGGATCTCACCGCCTCGACGGCAACGGCCGCTTCATCCAAAGCGGTCATCGTCTCGATGATAATGCCATCCACACTGCCGGACAAAAGCGCTTCGGCCTGCTGAATGAAGGCCTCTTTTAGCTCCTCCGGCTTCAGCGTTCCCAGAGGCTCTAAGAAATCTCCGCTGGGACCTATGTCTCCCAGGACATACTTCTGTTCGCCCGCCGCGTGCCGGGCGATTTGCGCGCCGACTTGGTTTATCCTGGCCATCTCGCCGGCCAGTCCATGCCGGGCCAGGGCGTATGCGTTGGCTCCGAACGTGTTCGTGATTACGGCGTCACTGCCGGCCTGCAAATAACTCCGATGAATGTCAGAAATGACATCGGGCGACTCGATGTTCAAGTAATCGTTGCACGTGCCAACCTCGATGCCTCGGGCGATCAGCTCCGTCCCCATCGCCCCATCCAACAGGAGCAATCCTTGTTTGATTCTTTCTCTAAGACTGATTGTAGGCATGAATCTCACCTTTTCATTCAGATCCGTTTATCCATTCTCCATTAACGACTCTGACGACCTTCTTGAACCCTTTCGCCGACGGGCGTCGGAAGAGATAATCGCGTTGAAGCTCCGTGACTTTTGTCGGCCGGATGCGATGAAGGTCGAGAGTAAAAGACAGAGGCTTCTTCCTGTCGCTCTCGCTGTAGGTTGTCACCTTCGTCAATGCCGGGACAAAGAACCCTTCAGACACCTGCTCGTATCGGTCCAACTCCGCAACCGCGGCCACCTGACCTTGCGGATCAAAGAACTCGATCTTCCGGACGCGATAATCGCAGCTAAAGATGTATATCTTTTTAGTAATGGCGCCGCCTTCTCGTTTCGTGAGTATATCGTAAGGTCCTTTGTTTGACAAAGACCAGTCCCGCTCTGTCTCTATTTCTCCGATGCCTAAGGCTTCGAGCAGGGTGCGCGGATTGATCAGCGGGCCTTCGGCGAACTCCTGCTCGGACCATTTGCCCCAGCAGTACAAGCTGATCTCCGGTCGTATGGCCAGCCAGAAATCGTTTGCGTTAGAGCCGAGGATCATCACCTTCGAAAGGGGGGGCTTGTCACCCTGGAAAAAGACATTGAACGGCGGGTCCACCCAAAGCTGCTGCACGGTGAGCTGCTCGCCTTTGGGCTTGGACTTCCCCTCCGGATAGTATTCGAGATAGCACTGTCCATTCGCCCTGAAGGGCACCATGTTTTGTGCGTTGGACCGCAGAGCGGCCAGCGCGTCCGCCACCGATCTCTTACCCGGACAGACTTGTGTCGGCTTCTGGATCTTCGGCGTACAGCCGGCAAGAATCCCTATCGTCGCCACAACCGATAGAACAAATGTTCTTGACATGGGTTTAGGCTCCCAATCTTCCTTTGCTCAAACCAAGTCGATGCGTTTGAGCTCCTCTTAGTTCCCGTAACTCCACGGCCAATGAGAATCTGCCCGCTCGGCATCTACAAATCGGTCTGAAGGATCTCACCGATCTGCGAGGATAACTGTTCGACCTGCTCCTCGTCGAGGTGCGGGTTGACCACTTGAGCGACCTGCTTGTCACCCACGATTCTCAGACGCCAGATTTCTCGCCCGTCGTCGATCACGGTATCTTCGTACTTCAGCATTCGTTTGCGCATCAGGACCAGCGCCAGCACGAAGCGGAAGTTGACTTTCTCCGGGTCGGTCTCCTTTTCCAGTCGCTCGAAGAAGGCCATCAGCATCTGGTCATCGACGAACAGTTGCTTTTTCTGATCGGGGTGGGGCAGTTTCGTTTTCCAGTAGCAGAACACGTCCGGCTTTTCGGACTCCCAGTAATCCGCACAAAAATCCCGCCTCTGCAATCCTTCTTCCGTCTTGACCAAAGCGCCGAAGTATTCTTGGCCAGGTTCGATTTTTATGCCCGTTCCGTGGCATTGCCCAAGGGGTTTGTTGATCGTCCATTCATCCATGCTTACTCTCAGTCAAACTCCACCCATTCACTCATACCTTGCACCGTCTTGGGACCGATGCCACGCACCTTCAGCAGGTCGTTGCAATCTTCGAAGGCGAGGCGCTTTCCGTCCTCTTCCCTGAGCTTCTCGCGGTATGCCACGATGGCTCCGGCGCGTCCGACGCCCAAGCCCGGAAGCCTCACCAGGCTCTCAATCGGTGCAACATTCGGATTCACGCGGCTTTTTGCGATCGGCTCGCCTTGGCCGGTTGTCGTCTCGCGTGCGCGAAGGCTCGACATCATGCTCGAGGAGACGAACACGGCGATGCACGCGCTCATGACGAACGCGAGCGACTGAATCCTGTTCTGGTGCACGTGCTTCATTACTGCGAATGATATGACTTTTTGGCTTGGAAGACAAGAGCGGGGTTGCAGACAAGCTACCGGCTGAAAATGCCGTCGTGCAGCCTTTTGAGGCTCCGGAACGATTCTTTTGGCTCAAGGGCGTCCGTCAGCAGACCGCCGTGGGCGATCACGCCGTCTTGCACATCGGCCAGGTTCGAGTACGTCACGGCGTTCACGAATGGTTTGCTCAATGCGATCTTGTAGAACTGTTCGATCCAACGGCCCTGTTGCGTCTGGTTCCACTTTTCGTGCCAGATGCCGGCGACCTCTCCGTCCTGCAGGTCCTCGCCGTTCTCGCTCGGGACTTCCACGTTGGTAATGTACAACGGCTTGGCGACCGGTGCAAAGTAGTCCAAAACCGCGGAAATTTGCATCATGTCTCGGACGTGCATACCCGACTGGTTCTTGCCAAATCTCATTTCCAGACCGAAGGCGTCGAAGTTAATTCCGCTTTGCACGACCATGTCCATATAGACCAGGGGCGGGATAGTGTTCGGCGCTGTTGTGTAATATTCGCCCCACGGATTGCAGACCTCGATGATCTTCATGCTTCTGTCGCTGGCCTGCTTGACGGCCATATTCGCCGCACGGGTCATCTCCAGAATCTGCTCGAAACCAAAGCCAAAATGGTTCAACGCATTCAGTCCGCTGATCGTGTACCAGGCGCGGACGATGCTTGAGTAACGACTGACGACCTGTACGACGAAGCGATACGCCGTCTCGCGAATCTTTTCAAAGCCCGCTCCGCTCTTGAGCAGCCACTTGGGCAGGTGGTCCCTGGTGAAGCACAACAGCGGCCCGGCGCTGAGAACGAGCTTTTTCCTGGCGAGCGTCTCGATACACGCGTCGGTCTGCGAAAAGTCGAAGTCACCCTTCTCAGGCTCTATTTGCGCCCAGTTTACGGGAATCGTGGCCGAGCCGAACAGCTCCAATAGTTTGTCCATGTAGGCTTGATTGCTGATTTGGGCGGGATTCGTTTTGCAGCCGAAGCAGCCTCGGCCGAAGCCGTGGCTTTTGCTTCGGGTCTTGAAAAGCGATTCCGCTTGCTTAATGGCCAGTTTTTCTGAAAAGACAATGGCTTTCTTGAGCGCCTCATCCGCCCATTTAGACGCTTCTTCCGGCATGGAAATATGCTGGATCGCGCGAATAAACAGGTTCTGAGATTCCGTTAACAGGCTGGCCGGACCGTCGATACCGTCAAAAAACAGCCAGTCCTCACGCTTATTGACGATTTGCATCAACTTGGCCCGGGCGATCTCGACGTTCAGATTGTATGGCCGTTCTCTCTCGGGCAGGCACGTGGTGGGCAGAAGCACAAGGCCGAACCCTTCGACGGGCCAGAGCAGCGCCAACCCCGCCGTCTCAAGATTCGACTTCGAGCATTCGATGAAGCCGTCCTGGAAGGTAATCTGGGCCCGGCGGATGCCGATCCCATCGCCCCCGAACAGATAGGCGCCGCACAAGGTGAACTTATCAACGACTTTTCCGTTCTTATAGACCTGGAATTTCACTTGTTCCCTTTATTTCAGCATATCACGTCTATATGCGACAGTGAGGCATTTGGAACGACAGCCCCCACACAGGGAAGGTCGAGTACGCTCAGCCTGCTTGTTACGCCCAGTCACTGTCGGCTGATTATAGCGATTCCGGCCTGAGAACGCAATTCAAACTTTATTCTTGGCCGATTTTGAGGGATTCGGCCCCGTGCACTTGAACCCGGCAGGCTCGATACAGAGGTCAATTCGATGCTGTCACGGTTTGAACGTCCGTGCGGTAGTGCCTCAACTGCGCCTCGTAGAGAAGGTTGTTCTTCTCGATGAGCCTGGCGATCACGCTGAACTGGCTGAGCAACATCTCAATCAGGCCGACGTTGTTGAAGGTCGATTCAGGGCTGGATTTCGGCACGGCGATGAGCACGCATCCGCAATCGTTTCGTTCCGTCGCAAGGGCCGCACCGACGATGCTGTACTTGTGGACTTGTGTCACAATCGGTTCGTCGCCGTCGTCGATCTTCGCACAGAACTCATGGAGGAACGATTCACTGATATCCAGCTTGGCGAGCTCCTCGGAGTTACTGGGCCATCGGTTGCCACGCCGGTCCATCAGGAGGACCAACGGCCCACCTTCGGGAACAGTGTCGAAAACCTGCCGGGCGATTTGCTCATTCAGCGTGAACGTCGAACAGGAAAGCGACTCGTAGATATTCATTCGACCATCCTTAAAAGCGTGTTCTAAATCATGCTAACAAAACACATTTCGGTCGAATTGCGAGATGACTTTCCAAGCGGCCATTTTTTGATCTATTTTTCTGGATAAAGTGTTCTTGTGGAAGGGAGAAATGGGCTTATAGGACGTTAAAATCTCATTGTCCGACCCCGGATGTCACCGCAAGATCGGATCCCGAAGCGAGCATCTGTTTGAAATTAGCCATTGGGAATCTGGTGCCGGGGCAAGCGGTCGCTCGCGCTCCCGGCGTGTTGCGGTGACCAAAGATGCGGTCCCGGGGGATGCCGTATCGCTTTTGCAGAAAGTGGACCAATTTTGAGAGGGATTGCAGTTGTCGTGGGGTAGGAGTCGTATGCTCGAAATCGCCAACGAGACAAATTCCGATGCCGTCCACGTTGGCCCAATTATTCGGGGTCCCTCCACAATGAGCACCGGTTCTTTGTTGTTTCCATCGAAACGTCACTTCGACCTGGCCGTCGCCGCTGTTCGTGCCGTTGCCGATAACGAAATCATAGCCCACGCCGTCCCAGTGGTTTTCCTCCCTGTGCATTCTGTCAAAGATCGCTGCGTTTCCATTTTCTGTCGCGGAGTGGTGAATGACGATAGCCGTCCAGTCTTTTTCCAATTGAGCCGGCGGCAACCAGGCGTGCGGAACGTCCTGATGGGCACTCTTCCACTTGGGCTTTGGCGTGACGACTGAAGGTGGTGGAGCTTTGAATTCAGAGTCGGAGCGATCGACAATCTGCGGCATAGGTTCGTTGCTCGCACAGCCCGTCAAGAGCAACAAGCAACCACAAATAGCAAGTCCTTTGCCAGACATTTTCTGGAATCCCTTCTTCATATACCGGTTCAATCCTTGATCGAACTGGCGGGTACCTGCTTATGACGAAGCCTGACTTTCACTCCGGCTCTTTGTGAAGTCCGGCTTCTCTTTGTACCTGACCATGTGCACCCTGTTGCCCCGCTCGTTGTATTCCACAACGTCCATGTACGAGTTCATCAGGAGCAATCCCCTCCCTCCCGGCTCGAACAGCTTCTCGCCGAATCGCGGATCGGCCACGCGGTCCGGCTCAAAACCGTTTCCTTCATCGGTGATGGCGATATCGACCTTCTCAGGATCTACCGAATACTCGACCGTCACCTTTTTGGTGGGGTCCATTTGGTTGCCGTGCTTGACGGCATTCAGAAACGCTTCTTCCAACGTCAAATGGACGGCGAAGATATCGTCCTTGCCGAACTGGTTGGCTTCCAGCCCGGCCAGGATTTGCCTGCATATATCAACGACCGCAGACGGCTTGCTCTCGACCACGATCAAGCTGCTGTTTGACGCTTCTGGTGTCATATCTGATACTCACTGGCCTACGACAACGCTTCGGCGGCACTTTCGATATCTTTATAGATATCGAATGTTTTAATCAGCCGCGTTATTTTGAATATCTCGTAGATCTTTGGATTGATGTTGCACAGGCCCAGTTGACCGTCGTTCTCGTAGATCCTTTTGCTGATCCGTATAAGAAGTCCAAGGACCGCCGAAGATAGATATTGGACGTTCGCGAAGTCCAAAATGAGGCGGATGCCCCCGGAGGCGGACTCGATGATCGACATGATCGACCCCTGGAGGGTTTGGATGTCTTTTTCTTCGAGAATTTTCTCGTCGGTGAAGCGAATAACGGTGGCGTTGCCGACGTATTCCACGCTTATCACAGGTTTTATGGCGGCCATACCAACTTTCCTTATAGAACCCGGAAACGCGGAGCATCATAAGCCGGTATGTCCCCAGTGTCAAGTCTCGATGGTCAATACTTCATATTTGATGAGGTGCTCATCTCGGCAGCCAGGGGATCACGACGTCATAGTTCGGCTGAGCATTGCGGTACCATCTCAAGGTCCACAGGTCGTACAACCCGACCTTTCGCGTCGAACCATCCATGAAGCACATGTTGATGGCCCGACTGTGCCGATCCAGTGCGAAGCGACACATGCTGCTTGTCCAGGCCGTCGAGGGAGGAGTAGATCACCTCGCCCGCCGATCCGAGCCGGTCCTCGGCCGCGCCCTCCGTGGTGAACAGGGGGCCCAGCAGGATGGTGCGTTCGAAGGCTTCGTTATAGTTGCGGCTGGTGAACACGCCCTGCAGGACGGCGCCGATGCCGCCGATCTTCTGCACGGCTTCGTGCGTGACGTGAACGAGGGTTCTCATTCGCGAGCCTTTGGTTGTCGGCAGGGGCTCGTCTCCAGCGGCCACCGCCGCCTAAAACGGCCCTGCCAATACTGATAACGCCCGATAGTCCGGGCCCTGCAGCCCTATCGGCCGGACAGGGGCGGTTACATGAGCGGCAGGTCTGCCGATGCGGTGGCGCGGGCACGGCGGCGAGTGAAGGCGGCGGGCGGGCGGAATCAAACAAAGAACGCAAGCAACAGGATGCTAGAGCCTTAACCCCTGCAGCGTCAAGTTGTTGCGAACGAAGTTCTCGATGCCGACGACACCGGGGCCCCGGTCGGGGCCGGTGATTGCTTGCTTTGTCTGACTCACGACCGCCTCGTGCAACGGGTCCTCGCCGTCCCGCGGCAGCCCTGACTCATGCTCCGCATTCTATTATCGGACGTTTCCCGACGCCAGAACAGAAGTCCGGTTTTTTCCAGAAAGCCATCGCCGCCGCGGCAGAGGGCGTCTTTCGCGCCCTGTTCGCCGCCGGTACTGACACGGCTCGAACTCCGGCCGCAACTCGGACGCCCCGCTCTCGATCGGCGTCTCCGATCAGGCGATCTGCCTCCGGCCAGCACCTTTTCCGAGTTCAGGTACAGGGTGTCGGGGCAGATGTCCTGCTCATGCGGCCAGACGACCGTTCCCCCCGCGGCCTTGGCCTGCTTGAAGTACCGCACGTATCCCCGATCGTGCACCGCCGTTTCCGACCGCGCCGTCCCGGACGAAATTAACAT
>CAYZAH010000048.1:0-7948 GCA_964475805.1 uncultured Pirellulales bacterium
CGTTCGAGGCGGTAGGTTGACGCCGGCTGCTTGATTTTTGGCCGTTCGGCAATCGCAAATCCACGAATAAAATCATGTACAACAGGCGAGTTACAATTTTTGTGGTTTTCAGCATCCTGCTGCTGGCAGTCTGTCTCGCTCGCCTGGGGCAGATGCAATTGCTGGGCGCCTCGTCGGTCCATCAGGAAATCGAAAACCTCAAACGCCGCAGCGGTGAATCCAGGCAGCTCAGTACGGTGCGGGGCAACATCCTCGACAGAAATGGCAACGTGCTAGCGACGGACGAAGCCCGGTTCTGGGTGCATATCAACTACGCGCTCAGCTCCTTCCTGGACGACCGTATCCGGCGGGTCATGCTCGACAAAGCCGCGGAGCAGGCCGATGAGCAAGAAGCCATCACCGAGGCAAAGGATGAGATCAGCGATCAACTCGAACGATTGCAGCAGATTATTAACACGTGTGCCCAGCTCAAAGCCGTCGATCCCGTCCAGATCACGAGCGAGATACAGAGAATAAATGATCGGGTTTGGAACGACCGGATGTTCCAGGCCTGGCGGCGGAACTTCCCGAATTCCGATGTCTTCGATCGCTACGACAACATCGAGAGTATTCCATTCTCCGTGGCGATGGCCGATTTCGAGGTGAGAGAGCCCGACCAGGCCAGGCGCTCTGAAATGGTTGCCAAAGTGGACATTGCCGAGATGCACGATGACTGGCCGTTGATCGAGCTGAAGACGGACGACGACGTCTTCGCCGCCCAGTTGGAGTTTATGGATACGGACGGCGTCCGAATCCTCCCGAAAGAGGACCGGTTCTACCCGTACGGTTCGGTGGCCGCCCAGACGATAGGATGGGTCGGCAGCGCAAGCCAGGAACAAGACAAAGATCTGTTCGAGGATGACAAGCTCCTTCGCTATCTGGACGGAGAGCTGTGCGGGCGCGAGGACGGCGTGGAATACGTCTGCGAGGCGGTCCTTCGTGGCCGGCGAGGCGAGATTAGCTCCGACATCGATGGCCGGCTCGTGGACCAAACAGAAATCGAAGTAGGCGGCGACGTGAGGTTGACGCTGGATATTGAGCTCCAGAAGCGCATCGAGGATTATTTGACGGACTACCAGCATGACCCAAACATCGGGCCGGGGATGTCGGTCGTCGTCATTGACGTCGGCACGAGCGAGATTCTCGCCCTGGTCTCGCTACCTACCTACGACTTGAACCGCGCCCGGTATGATTACGGTAAACTGGTCAAGGACGACAACGAACCGCTGATTAACCGGGCGATCAATACGCAATATCCGCCCGGCTCCGTGGTCAAGCCGCTCATTCTCACCGCCGGACTCGAAACCGGCGTGATCACACCCGGAGAAGTCATCTCGTGCCCCGCCGCCCCGGCCCCGCCGAGTTGGCCCAATTGCTTGATCTATCGCAGAAACCACGCGGCCGGGCATGACAACCTGTGGGCCAACAACGCGCGCAACGCAATTCGGGGCAGTTGCAACATCTACTTTTCCCACCTCGCCGACCGAATCGACCCGGAGCTTCTGCAACAATGGCTTTATGCGTTTGGCTATGGGCGGGATCTTCTCTTGCCGTTCGTCGCTCGTCGCTCGTCGCCCGACGAGCCACAAGACGCGAACGACGAGGTGAGGCGGTTCAATCAAGCCGCCGGCATCATCTCATCGGCTATCCCCCGTCCCGGATCCTTCGACATAGGAAACAAGAAGTATGATATACGCGAAGGTGACCGGCGATGGTTCGGAATCGGCCAGGGCAATTTGCGAGCCACTCCCTTGCAGGTGGCCAATTCCATGGCGGTCCTGGCCCGTCGCGGCATCTTTACACGGCCGAAGCTTTTCAAGCCTTCCGATGGATCCGATGTGGCCGATGATCTGCGCCTGGGCGGACAGGACCTGGGAATCCACCCCGAAACCATGGACGTCATTTATGACGGAATGCACGCGGTCGTCAACGAGTACAGCGGTACGGCGAACCGCGTATTCGAGCCTTACCTTCGATGGCTCAAGCAAGAGGACGTCCAGGTGTTTGGCAAGACCGGCTCGACCGAGCGGCCCGAGCATGCCTGGTTCGGCGGCTTCGCCCAGGACAGCGCCGGCCACAAGATCGCCATCGCCGTCCTCGTAGAGGGCGGCCAGCACGGCTCGTCCGATGCCGCCCCCCTCGCACGAGACATCATTCAATTCTGCATCGACGAGGGATACCTCGGCAAACCCATCTTCTTCGACGACACGCCCTCTTAAGACTTGCGGTCTCGATTGACGGTTGATGATAGAAACGAACGAACAATACCCAAACGTGAGGACGAGCAAGCTGGCGGTTTTGTCGCTCGTGCTTGGGATTTTGAGTCTGTTTCTGTTTGTCCTGACGGGCATCCCGGCGATTGTGGTAGGCATCATCGGCCAAATCAGAATTCGACGTAGCGGCGGGACCCTCAGGGGCAAGTACATCGCGCTGGCGGGTATGAACGTCTCGATTGTCTTTATGTGCATTTTCTATATCCTCTGGAGTCGTGACGCGCCGCCGATACCCAACGATTACACCGTTGCCGACCTTCGTTCGGCACCCGCTGAATGCGCCGAGAGCTTCGAGATTCTCAAAACCTTGATCGACGAGGACTGGAACACCCCGGGCCATCCTGCAATTGGCCTTTCGGACGGTGATATCCACATGATCTCTGAGATCAGGGAGGTCCTGCAAAAAGGAACCGAGGCAGAAATTGCTCGAATCCTCACCGATGACTGCAAAGACATAGAAGCGGCATGGGCCGGCAGCAAGAAAGCCAGAGACGTTATCCACCGGCTCAATGAATTTCCTGAGATCGCCGACTTAAGTGAGCCGGGTATCGGCTCGAAGACTATGCGTTGGCACAACCTCATCGAGCTGGCCCAACTCTATGAAGTCTATGCACATTTACAAACCGAACAAGGTGACATCCACGATTTCACTGTCGAGCTGATTGAGCTGGACTCGGTTTTCAGGAAGCTCTGCCTCAACGTTCGGCTGTTTGTCGAAAGACTGATTTGTCTCAAATGCCTGGAAACGGATATAGATACGGCAAATGTCATTGTAAATGATTTGAGCACTTCGGGGAAGACTATCGAACTGCTGGCAAAGCAGTTCAAACCTCTGACAAGGGAGCAACTGTCGCGGCGGAACGGCCTGTTGTCGGAATACCTCCTCATGAAAAGCATTGTTCTGGAGATCTCGCGTGCAAGCCGGGCTGACAAGACACACTTTCTCAAAACAAATTCTACACTGCGCGTGTACAAGAACTACTGTGAAGGCTGGCTGGCCGCGATGGGACAAGGCGCAGACGTCACAAGGGCGAGACTTTCTGCGTGGCCGAACTACTATCCGTTTGGGGAACCCAATCCTCTCTCGACTTGGGGAATGTTCCCTTTGATCTACCGGTGCTACAATCCCTTAGGTACGCAGTGCATGAGTAGGTTCGGATTCTTTCGCAAAGTGGACTTTGGTACACGCTTTGTCACACCGGTTCAGAACGACCTTTTTCAAATCGTTCTGAACAAGAGGCTCGGCCAAGAGGTGAGTTTGAAGGCTCTCGCTTATAGCGATGAGTATGTTGTCGATGTCGTAAACAAGAAGATTTTCAGTCCGGGGCCAGATGGTAAAGCTGGAACCAAGGACGACATCACACTGCGGATCAATCCGGAAGTGTTGGGGTGGGGTAAATAACCAAATCTGTGTCTACTATGAGCGTTCGATACTGATGGGAGTGTTGAGCTTGTTCAACTCCTGCTGGAGGATGCGGAAGAATCTCTCGTTGTCGGGCCAGAGAATTCGGTCGTCGTCGGGCATGGGCTTGTCAAGCTCGTCGAGAAATTCGGCCAAGACTGCATCATCGAGCTCGTCCGCTGAGATTCCCAGACCGAGTCTCGGAATGTAATGGGCATTGATAATCTGTTCGTATTGCCCGGCCAACGGTAATAGCAGCATCTTCTTTTTCAGGGCCATGCACTCGCTGATAAGCGAAAAACCCGCCGAGGCGATCACCCCTCGAGCAGCCGCCAAATCCGCGAGAAACCCTTCCGTCGAGCGTTTCTTGAAGATACAGTTTCCATATTTGGCGTCCATGTCGAAGCCGTAGATGCAGAATTCGTGCCGGGCGAATCTGTGCAAGGTGTCTCGCAGGTCGTTCTGGTTCGTCCCGGTCGTGGAGTACAAAAGAATATGCTCGCCCTGCGTCGGCTCCAACTCGCTGACTGCGGTCCGAACGATGGGCGGCGCCAGGACCGCTGAATCGATCCGCAACGGCGCCTCGAAGAAATTCACAACGATGTAAGCGACGGCGCCGACGTAGTGACATTCTGTTACGACGCTCGCGGTCAGACGGGAAAACCAGTTCTTAGCCGGATGGTCCAGCTTGCAGAGCGTGAGCACGTGCTCGTGGTCGATGCTGATGAACGGCACGTTCTTGCGCCACGCCCACCAGGCGCTGAAAGGCTCGAAGTCCGAGATCACCAGCTCCGCCTCAAACGGCTCGAAGTGCTGCTTGAATAGCTCGTCATTTTGCTTGTTGGCCTCGGGCAGTCTGAGGAGGTTGCGCTTGAGTGTTTCCGACTTGTCGATCCGCGAGCCCGTGAACGCAAAGGACAAGCCAAAGATCTCCTTGACGCGCGGCCCGAAGTACTGCTTCAAGTAGAGAAGCGACTTTTGCGAGCCGACGAACATCACGTCGTGGCCGGCGTCGATCAACCTCTGACCAGTCAGGTGTGACCGGCTGCTATGTCCGAATCCTTCTCCCGCTACACCGTAGATGATTCTGGCCATCTTTTCCAAAGATCCCAACCGCCGGACCCAAGACTAAGAACTTGTGTCTTGAGTCACGGGTCTGGGGTCTACTCGACACCAAGGTACGTCAGCGTTCTTTCGATGATTCTCTTGACCGCGGGGGAGGCGACGAGGCCGCCCGTGTAGCCCTTACCGAGCGATTTTTTAGGATTCCGCACCGAGACGAGCACGACGATGGCAGGGTCCTCGGCTGGAGCGCCGGCCATGAAGGAGGCCATGTAATGCCGTTCGGAATAGCCTCTCGCGTCGGCCTTGGCGATGTTGGCAGTGCCCGTCTTGCCAAAGACCTGCCACTCATTCAGCTTGGCCCTCTTGCCCGTCCCTTCCTTAACTACACGGACCAGGGCGTCCTTGACGAGCCATTCGGCAATCTCGGGCTTGACGATATAGCCGACGGGTGCCGGCGGACGATTGAGTTCCTCGATCCGGCCGTCGTGATCGACGATGGCCCTGACGATGAAGGGACGAACCAGCCGGCCGCCATTGGCCAGGATGCAGAAGGCCCGGATCAGTTGAATCCCGGTGACGCAGATTTCCTGGCCGAACGGAATTCGGGTGATGCTATATCCGTCCCACGTGCCGGGTGCTCGGAGCAGCCCGCTCACTTCGCCGGGCAGCTCGATCCCGGTCCTGGCGCCGAAACCGAAGAGTCTCAGCCCTTCGTAGAGCTTCTCTTTGCCGACGTCCTTCTCGATCTTCTGGCCGATCTTGGCCATGCCGATATTGCTGGAGTGGATGAGGATTTCAGCAATGTTCAGGTTGCCGTATCCGCCGTGGTATTCGCCGATCTGTCCGAATCCCCTGCCGTGATAGTTGCCGTTCTCGCAGAAGATGACGTCCGTGGTCTTAATCACTCCAGCATCGAGCGCGATCGCGACGACGAACGGCTTGAGGATACTGCCCGGTTCGTACCAGTCCGTGAGTGCTCGAGAGCGGAAGTTGTTCGGATCGCAATTTCGGTTGGCCGGGTCGAAGTCGGGTAACGAGACCATCGCCAGTATCGCCCCGGTCTTCGGCTCAGCCACAATCGCCACCGCCGATTCCGCTTCGTACTCCTCATACTGCTTGAGCAGCTCGTCTCGGGCGAACTGCTGGATCGTTGCGTCGATGGTCAGAATGATCCCGACGCCGTTGGTCAGGACGCCGTCCTGCTCTTCCGGGCGTATGGGGCGGCGGCGGACGTCGGCGAAGAAGACATTCCGGGAGGACGAGCCGGCAAGCTCCTTATTGTATTTCAGCTCAATGCCTTCCAGACCGCGGCCGTACGGGTCGGTAAAACCGACGATGTTGGAGACAAGCCGACCCGTGGGATATTGCCGTTGCCAGTCGGACTCCACGCCGATCCCCGGATCGATTCTCTTGGCTAGAGTGCATTCGCAAGGATCGGCGTTGACTTTGATCCTCACGTAGCCGGAGTCTTGCCTGTCCACGATGAGCTTGCATATCTCGTGCGCGCCCATATTCACGATAGGTGCAAGCTCGTTGGAGACTTCCTTGGGATCGTCTATGATTCGCGGTTCGGCCTTGATGATCTGAATCTTGTTGCTTGCGGCCAGCACCCGGCCCCGGCTATCCAGGATTACTCCGCGCTGTGGCTGACGGCTTGCGAAGGCACGCTGCTGTTTTGCGCAAGCGTCAACATAATAGTCGGCTCTGCAAAACTGAAGATAGAAGCATCGCCCGCACAGGGCCACAAACGACACCATTAAGAACAACGAGCAGATAATGATGATTCGAGCGCTCTTCAATTTATCGGATACCTGTTACTGGTTTTCCAATTCTCAGGCCGTCTATCAGTGCCCTTCGGTCGCCTGTCGATCCTGGCCGAGACGCTGGGAAAGCGATGCAGGATTGATTAGGCTTTCCAGTCGCAATTGCTTCGTGCCCAAGTCCTGCTTCAATTGCTCTATTTCCGCATTGCATACACAAAGCTGATAGAAGAGCCGATTATTGACGCTCCGCAGGTAGACGGTCATGATGAGCACGGCCGTGAAGCAAAGAACGACAAAAACGAAACGGAAGTGAGACATTTTGATTTTCGATTTACGATTTTCGACCTACAATTTGCACTTCCCGAGGCTCGCTCTCCGTCCATCGAAAATCGCACATTCAGGACAGCGTCACCGGGCTGGCAATTTCAAAGTCGTCCCGATAGGGAGCTTGGTTTCGTCGTCCAGAACATCGGCATTCAGTTTTGCGATTTCTTTGTACCGACTGCCGTTGCCAAGCTCTCGGGCGGCAATCTTCCAGAGATAGTCCCCATCTCGCACGACATATTGTCGGGAAGGGGCAGGCTTGGGTTTTTCCTTGGGTGTATCATCCGCCTGTAAGACCTTTCTACCAATGGACTCGGCCTTTTCAAACAGCACACTGGCCAACGTCCCCTTGGTTTTGTTCTGATCCGCCGAGTCCTCAGTCTTTGTTGCCGAGTTATCGGACACTACGGTCCGCGAAGTAACGGTCGGTGGTATGAGCAAGTGCTGCCCAACGCCGACTTCGTCAGGTGACGCGAGCACGCCGCGATTAGCTTCGAATATCCGCATGATATTCGTTCTCTTGTTACCTTCTTCGGCCCCGTAGAACTTCTTGGCGATCTTAGCCAGATTGTCGCCGTCAGTAACAGTGTAGACCTTAGGCGAAACGGGTCTGGGGGGCTTGGGCCTCTTGATCTCGATCTTCGGCTCGGCGGCCGGCTGGGGAGCGGGGGTATGGGAAACTAAATCCGGCGTTTGTTTGAGAACCTCGACCGTGTTTTGTGCAACTACATCAGCGGGATCCGGCTTGACTCTTTCAACGACAACCGGCTGAGCCTCTTCGGTCGCTTCCACAATCGGAGAATGAGAAATCTTCTCCGGCAGCTTGATCCTGAAGCGGACGTTCTCCTCGCTCTCCGACGCGGGCTGGGGTGTCTGAGGCTCGGGCTGCGGAGCCTGAGCTTCCGGCGCGGGCCAGTCGATTAAGCTTTGGACCTCGCGCTCTTTGTCTCCAATGCCCAGCGGGTCATTGTATGAGCTAACCATATTGGTGGTCAGCTCACTGCCGTTCGTGGTGTTGCGAAAGCGGGGAAGGCCGTTAATCACAAACGCAATCACAAATATAAAGACGAGACCCAACAACA
>CAYZAH010000048.1:7958-12816 GCA_964475805.1 uncultured Pirellulales bacterium
ACAGTCCAATCTTGGCGTCTGAAGTCATAATGAAACTCCGTTTTCCTTTAGATGCCATATCGTGAAATTACTGCCTCTGTGCGATCCGCAGTTTGGCGCTTCTCGCTCGCCGGTTTTCTGCGATTTCCTCTCGGCTCGCCTCAATCGGTTTTTTTGTAAGGATTCGATAAGTGCCGCCCTTCTCATTTTGTCTGAAATCGTTCTTTACCAGCCTGTCTTCCAGACTGTGATAACTAATGACGGCTATTTCTCCGCTGTTCTTGAGTAGATCCGGGGCGGCGCCAAGCAACGCCCTCAGGTTCCCTAATTCGTCGTTAACGGCAACCCGCAACGCTTGAAACGTCCGGGTCGCTGGATGAATCCTGTGTCTCCGGCTCTTTCCGGGTCTTGCCAAAGCCCGCCAAACGATTTCGGCCAATTGAGTCGTTGTCGTAATCGGCTCACTTTGGCGCTGCTGCACGATAAAACGTGCAATCCGCCGCGATGCCCTGTCTTCACCGAATCTGTAAATCAAGTCAGCCAGTGATTTTTCGTCAAGTTCATTAACTATATCGGCAGCGGTACGCCTCAATCTTTTGTCAATTCTCATGTCGAGCGGCATATTCGTCCGGAAACTGAGTCCGAAATCCGGGTCGGTCACCTGGGCCGAACAAAGCCCCAAATCCGCCAGGATAAAATCTACCTTTTCATAACCCAGCGAGCGGAGCCGCGGGCGAATTTCGGAGAAGTTTGCTTGAAGAATAATGACTTTACATGCGAGGCCCTTCAATTGAGCCTGGGCCCTTCGGACAGCGTTCAGATCAATATCCATACCGACGATCACTGCTTCAGGGCCCAAGCTTCTGCCGAGCAGAAGGCTGTGACCTCCATGTCCTATGGTCGCATCGACCATTATACCGTCCGATGGTATCTTGATCTGCTCGGCCAACGTCCCGGCGAGAACCGGTATGTGCTCCGTAGCCGAACCTTCTCCTTGATTCGTTCGCTGCATTCCATTCGTCACGTGCATCACGGGTCGGCACACGTCGGAATCCGGCGCAGCCACCCGCGGTGCTGCCGGTCGGCAATCAACCGACGGCGACGGCGTTCTTACGTCTTCGGAGCTTCTCGACGTCGGTCGAAAAGCCGACCGACTGAAAAACGCTGTCGAGCTCCTTCAAGCGTTCCAGCCTCTCGTCGAGAACGGCCACCGCGGCCAACGTCTGCTCATCAACCGGGCGCTCACCGTTGAGGCTCTCGGCGACGACGCGATAATAGTTCGGATGCGTTTCAATCATTTCGTTATGCCTCCGCTCCATGGATCAAATGTCATTGTTTTGTTTTTGCAGGACGATTTGCCGGGCCTGCGTCATCTGGTTTTGGTACTGAGCCATATGGTCTGAAAGGTATTGTTCCCATTGCTCACTATTCCACAATTCGATATGATCTCTTACGCCGACAAGGGTAATCTGGTCTTTGAGACCCGCCCTGCTTCGCAACTTATCGTTCAGGAGAAGCCTGCCTTGTCCGTCGAGCTCGACTTTGCTGGCCAGGGCGAAACTCATTCGCTCGAAGTCTACCGCCTCGTCCGGTGCGGTGCCCCCTGGCGGCATGGCAAGCACAATCCGTTCAAAGTACTTCTCAGGGTAAAGACAAAGGATTCCGTTAGCACCCAGGACAAGATAAAAATTACAACCATGTTCATCGACATCGATCTGGCTCCTTAGCTTGTTCGAGATGAGGACTCTGCTCTTGCCATCGACAACGTGTTGGTATTCACCTGTTAGTAAAAGCATGGCAGTGACCCCACCTGGTTACTTCATACTGGGAGATTTTACCACTTTCCCCCACATCGTCAACACAGAAAGGGAATTTTTGAGAAATTTACATCAGATTCTTTTATAGGACCACCTGCGATGAGATTAACTCATGCAAGAACAAAGGCTTATGGAAATGACATCTTTTCCGACGTTCGGACGAATCCAACGAGCGTTTTTTCACAACGTCCTGTGAACAAGTTTCATCTGTCATGAACACGTGGATTCAAACCAGTGCTTGGATGAGAATTGTCTCATCTGTTTGAACCTACCGTCCAAAACGCACCTATATTTCAGAGAAGTGGTAATAAAACATCGTCCTCGCTCCAGACTTCTTTATGGAACGTCTATGAGCGAGGGATCGACGAAGTGACAGAAAACGGTTGAAAAGCATTGGAATCTTTAGTATCCTAATGACGATGGTAATTTTGGTAGCTTCTTCAGGATCGAAACATAGGTAGTCTGTAGGCAGAAGTAATGGAAAATCTTAAGAAAATGCAAAATGGGCAAAAGAGCGACGGGCGGAAGGGTGCTAAGCGTAGACGGCTGTGGGTCTTCGGCTTTCTGGTGCCTATCGTTGTCGCGGCTTTAGTGCTGGCCGGATGGATTCACAGACCCGATCCAGCCAACACCAGCAAAACAGGCAATACCTTTACGGTCCGTAAAGATGATTTGACCATTACGGTCACGGAGAGCGGCAGCGTCAAAGCCCAGGAATCCACGGACGTCGTGTGTGAGGTCGAGGGGCGAGGCGTCGAGATCGCCAGCATCATCCCCGAGGGGACTGTACTCACTCAGGAAGACGTCAACAACGGGCGAATTATCTGTCAATTGAACTCATCCGATCTCAAGGATACCTACAACCGCGAATTGATCGACTTCTCGTCCGCCAAAGCAAACTATCTGCAGGCCGAGGAAGCTCACCTGATCCAGAAAAAACAGAACGAGTCCGATATCGCCACCTCACAACTGGCAGTCGAGTTCGGCCTGATGGATTTACAGAACTATCTGGGCAAGACGGCGTCGCAGAAGCTCATCGACCGGATCGCTCGGGACCCGAACGCGCCCATCGACATGGCGGGCATTCTCGATTTTCTCAATGATCCCAACGGGGAGGGCGGAGGTGCCAAGCAAAAGCTCAAAGAGCTCAATGACAGCATCATTCTCGCCGAGCAAAGACTCACACAAGGCCAGAGTGAGCTGGAATCCACCATGAAGCTCTTCAAAGCCAACTACGCCCCCGAGATCGAGGTCAGGCAGAAAGAGCTGGCCGTCAATAGTTACAGAATTCAGCACGAGCAGGCCGAGGACGCCCTCGATCTGTTCAAGAGCTACGATTTTCCAAAGCAAACCAAGCAGTTCCTCAGCGACTACCGCGAATTTCAGCGCGAGCTGGAACGAACGATGGCCCGTACCCGGTCCAAGCTGGCCCAGACTCAGGCGAAGCTGGAAAGCAGCAAGGCTTCCTTCGACCTCCAAAAGGAGCGGGTGGACAAGTTGGAACGTCAGATTGCCGCCTGCACGATCCGCGCCCCGAGCGCCGGCATCGCCATCTACGGCACGAGCGCCGATTGGTATAAGAGGCGAGACGACCCGATCGAAATCGGCGACATGGTTCACAAAGGCCAGAAGATCTTCACCATCCCCGACTCCGATCTCATGGGCGTCGAGTTGCGGGTCCACGAGTCTTCGGTGAACATGGTCACCCCCGGCCAGCGCGCCGAGGTCACGGTCGAAGCGCTTCCCGACATGGTCTTTCACGGTAAAGTGCTCAATGTTGCCCCCCTGCCCGACCCGCAACACGGGTGGCTCGATCCCGGCGTCAAGGTTTATACGACGCAAGTCTCGATAGAGGGTGCGCATGACGTTCTCAAGCCCGGCATGTCGGCTAAAGTGAAGATCTTCATAGAGCAGCTCAATGACGTCACAATCGTTCCGGTCCAGGTTGTTGCCAATCGTGCCGGCAGGAAGGTCTGCTACGTCGTTACCGAGGATGGGGACGTATCCGAACGAGAGGTTCAAACGGGGCTTTTCAACGACACGTTTGCTCAGATTACGGACGGTCTCCAGGTCGGCGAGAAGGTATTGTTGGTTCCTCCGCGCATCGTTCAGCCGGGGGCCACGGATGAATCACAGCAGTCCGCTGAAAAACCTTCGGACGACAAGAAAGCCGATAAGAATCAGGACGAACCGAAAGACGACGGTCCGACTGCGTCCCCGGAAAATCCACCAGCCCCGACTTCCACATAGTCCCGGCCGGGTCGTGATTTTACCCATTTTCAGTACTGATAGCGAAGGTTCCGAGAGAAAAGGGGCTTTGAGAAGAGGAGTATCTCCGTGTCGTTATCGCCGGGCTCTCGTAGGCGATTTCTCCCGTTTTTGTGGCTAAATAGCCTTGACGCCCCCGCGGCGTCGTGGTAGAATCCGACCAGTCAAGCATGGTCCAGCGAACACTTATAGGACCATTGCCTTGCGAATATTAGACAATCTTACCAAAGGAACAGGAGTGGCGAAATGATGAAACAGATCCTCATGACGACGTGCGTTTTAGCGTTGGCTCTTCCGCTTGGCTTGGCGGGCTGCAACCGGGCGGAGCTAACATACCTGAAAGCCGAATTGGAAAAGACCAAAAAGGAAAAGCAGGTTGCTGAGACCCAACTGCAGGCCGCCGAGACCAAAGCGAAGAAGGCCGAGCAGGCCAAAGGCCAGTTGGAAAAGAAGGTCACGGCACTGACTGAATCGCGCGACCAATTGCAGAGTCAGGTCGCCGAGCTTCAGAAGGTGCGAGACCAGGTTGATGAACTGAACAAATTCCGTGCGGACCTGCAACAGAAGAACCAACAGCTCGCGAAGTCGCGTGACGCGGCGGCCGCCGAGGCAGAAAACGCCAAGGCTCGAATCGAGGAGCTGGCAAACAAGCTGACGGCCGAAACACAGAAAGTCCGTGTGCTTCAGGAACAGCTCAAGCAGGTTCAGGCGGCCATTAGTGAGCTAAACAGCGCGATTAAGACGCAACAACAGTAGTCGCTCCAAGAGTCGGGCGTTCTTTGCTTCTTGCAGAC
>CAYZAH010000049.1:0-2501 GCA_964475805.1 uncultured Pirellulales bacterium
TCACGACGATCCATAGCATGCCTCCCGAAAGAGATACTGAGATACGATAGAAACCATGCCGGATTGTACGCGGTTTGGCTACGATTCGCAAGGGCTTACCGGTTTGCCGAGGCGTCGTCGGAGCCAGCTTCAGACCGTGCGCTATCGGGCTGCGCGAGCGGGACATCGGAATCGTGAATCTGAAGTTGTTCGACTTTGTTCAGCACAAGCGGCCCGGCGGCGCCCGCCGACCGGGTGAACCTCAAGCCGTCCAGCGTCAACCTCTTTACGCCGTCGCAGATCAGCACGGGACGCAGGTCGTCCTCTTCGCAACGCAGCCGGACGTTGTCGAACTGGAGATCGTCCACGTTGCGTGCATAGAAACCCCATGCGGGAAGGGGACGCGCGTCGACGCCCGGAGCCTTCACCTTCATGTGCGCCTGTTCAAGCGTGCCGCCGCCTTTGGTCTCGATGGTTACGTCCCGGAAGACAACATTTTTGAAGGCTTTTTCCGCCCAGCTTTCGACCGACGATGCGGCACGGTAGACGCCCGTGGCCGTGACGCTGTCGACGACGATGCGCCCGGCGGTATTGCCCGGCTTCAGTGAGAAATGGAAGGGCGTCGCGACGTTGTGCATAGCGATATCGGAGATCAGCACGTCGTCGAGTGTTCCTTCGGTGGCGTCCCACGCGCCGGGTTGCAGGTTCAAGCCCGCCAACATATTGTGGCGATTCGACGTGCGATGGGGATGGACGCCGGGGCCGTAGAACAGGCAGTTGTGGACGATCAGGTGCGTGGCCGGACCGATGAGCCGGATGCCGTTACACGAGGAGTTCACGATACAATCGGAAATGAGCGTGTTTTCCCAATAGCGGCCCGCGATCGAGTCATCGCCCGTGAAGAATTGACAGCCCACGACGCTCACGTTTCGGCAGGGCCGCTCGGGGGCGCCTCGGAAGTGGACGCCGTCCCAGCCGCCGGTGATCTTGACGTTGCGAATGTCCACGTCATCGCTGATTAGGAAGAAGATGGCATAGTTTGCCGAATCCACAAAGGACACGTCGCGCACCGTTACGTTGCGGCAATTGACGAAAACAAAGGTGTGTGGTCCGCGCATGTGCTCCTCGCCCGTGGGATCGAAGACTTTGTTACCATCGATGACGCCGTCTCCCGCTATCGCGATGTCTTCCACTCCGTCGCCGAGGATCAGCGCTCTGTGCCACTTGCCCCATCGGGCTTCGGGCAGGAAGGCCGGAGGCGTGGGATGTTGGTATTGGGTCAAATCGGTGGTTCCAATCAGCCTCGCGCCCGCGTCGAGAAAGAGCGTCACGTGGCTCTTGAGATGGACGGTGCCCGAGAGGTATCTGCCCGGCGGAAAGAGGACCTGGCCCCCGCCCGCCGCGGCGCATGCGTCAACGGCCTTCTGAATAGAACTTGTATCGAGCGTCTTGCCGTCGCCTACGGCGCCGTAGTCGCGAATGTTGAATATCCCGGCCGGTGAGGCAAGAGCTATCTGTGCCTCTGCTGCTAGGACTACCGGAATCAGAATGCAGCGCACGCGACCCGACAGGAAACGTGCGAGATTTTGGCGTATCATGGCGTGATCTCCTGTGGATCAGATGTTCTCGACGGACTTTCGCAGCTCGCGACAGGATTGGAAGAACTCCTCCGGTGTCATCTCTTTGAGAAAGACCAGCCCTCGTGTCCCGCGAATCAGGGCGCTGGGGTGGTTGTGGAACCATTCCCGGCCGAGACACGTCTTGATCCTGCGGTATTGCTCGACCTGGATGCGTTGGGCAAGCTGCGAGAACGGGCCGTCGTATTCGTAGCTTGGGAACGAGGCGTTCTTCTGGCTGGTGAACGAGTTCATAAACGCATCGTGGGCGGTGGCGAACATCGCCATCGTCACGGGAACGTACACGTTAGCCTCAGACGGATCGAAACGGAACCACACGTTTCGATAACCCCAGACTTTCAGATCGGTCTGGCCGGTACGCTGCAAGTGAATGCGGAGGGCTTCAGCGGTCGCCTGCATGACCTTGTAATGCGTGTCCGGGCCGCTGGCTTCGGGATCGAAGGCCACGGTCACGACGTCGGGCTTGATCCGTTCGAGCTCTTTGACAATGGGCATCACGTCCTCGGCCATGGTCGGCTCGGCGGTGAAGATGTCCCCCGTGTAGAAGCCCAATCGCAAGTGCCTGACGTTTTGACATTGCCAGCCGTAGTAGCCCCAGAGGCACTCTGCCTCCCACTCCCGCGACATCCCCTTGAGCTTCTGGATGTAGTCAGGGTCTTTCTTGCCGGGATAGACGGTGGCGAAGTACTCTTCCAGTTCGGCGATTCGTCCTTCCATATTGTTCAGGAAGCTCTCATCGAACAGCTCGACCAGATTGCGCAGCATCCGCCGGGCGCAGCCTTCAGCCTTGTGGTACTCGTCGCGGGCGGCGACACCGTCGAGATACTCCCAGACGTCGCGGTTGCGGTCGGTCGCGTTGCCCCGGACGAAGTAACCTTCGTGGAT
>CAYZAH010000049.1:2601-12621 GCA_964475805.1 uncultured Pirellulales bacterium
GTCAGGTCCAGCAAGGATTTGCCCTTGGCGGCGGCGAGATTGACCAGCGCCTCTTCCACGTCAGCGTCGGTTGCAGCCTGCGCATCCTTGATGATCTCGATGCGCCGTTCGAACAAGCGGGTAGCCGCACCGCCTGTGATGTAGAAGCGAGCGCTGGGCAGTTTTCGCAGGCAGCTCGCCGGAACACGGATGTGATCGTCGGACTGGATCGCCTGCGCGACCAGGTCCGCTTTCGCCTGGCCGGCGGCGATGACGATCGCGGTGCAATCCGGATTGTATGTGATGGTTCGCAGGCCGATGGTGATGACCAGGCACTTGCGGGCCGTCTCGATCCCGCCCAGGTCAGTCGCGGCGGCGGCCTGCGTCTCGTAGTTGATCGGGCACAGGCGCGTCGTGGAATGGTGGTCCGAGCCTTTGATATTGAATCCGATGTGGCCGTCCGGGCCGATACCGCCGAGGAAGAAACCGATGCCGCCCAGCTCGCGGATGCGATGCTCGTACTCCATACACCACTGATCGACCGCTTCGAGCATGAGTTTCTGTCGGCGTTCAAGCTCATTGGTGGCCTGACGGTAGCGGAGCGTCAGGTCCACATGATTGTCGGGCCAGACCTCTCGAAGTCCGCCAAGTCCGGATTTCGCTCCAATTTGCGTCGGATCGATAAGCAAAGCCTTCGCAGCGTCGAGCCCGAATCCCTTGATGTAGAAGTGCTTGACGTAATAGTTGAAGCTGTTGTGCTGTGACGAATCCATCGGGTAGAACTCGTCGATCTGCACGAAGTGGAGGCTCTTCATGTCCGGCTTCCTGGACGGGTCAACGCCGGCCTGATCCAGGAGCCGCTGGACGTCGGGCGTACCCCAGCCGTCGAGCAGATGCCGGACCCATTTGATGAAATGCTCGGGCGTCTTGCCGGTCGGCAATGAGATGACTCCGCCGGGATGGTCCTGGGCCCATTCGACAAAACGCATCGCAGCCAGCCTGCCTAGCGCGGGAAAGTTCTCCACAACAATCGTGCCGATCTTCTCCGTCGGCGGATACAGCGTAGCAAAGGGAGAAGCCTGTACAGCAACTTTTTCTACGGGTGTCAGATTCGGTTCCATGTCGAATGTTATCTCTCAGCCTGTCTCAATTGTCAAGAACAGTCCATCCTGAATGGCTCGGTTCGGCATCTTGGCGACTAAGGCTGGAAATGCTCGCTTTCTTTGACCCATTCCGGGCTTTCCGAAAGCGTCAGAGCCGTGTCGATCAGGGCGATGTGAGAATAGCCCTGTGGGAAGTTGCCCAGCAGCCGCTTTGAAGTGAAATCCATGTCCTCGCTGAAAAGGCCCACGTGATTGCTGTATTGCAGAATGCGTTCGAACATCTCTATGGCCTGCTCTTGCCGGCCGATCAGGTACAGGCTCTTTATCATCCAGAACGTGCATATCGTAAAGGACGAGGTGGGCACACCGAAATCGTCGGGCGTTTTGTAGCGGTACATGAGGCCGTCCTTGCTTAGCGCCTCGAAGGTCCGCAGAACCGTGTTGACGTAGATCGGGTCTTTCGGCGACAGGAACCCATAGTGCTGGGCTAACAGATTGGCGGCGTCCATCGAAGTCCCGCCGTACGATTGAGTAAGCGTTTGGGTGGCCGGGTCATAGCCTCTCTTCAGAATGTTGGCCCTTATCTCATCGCGTGTCTTTGCGAAGCTCACGGCGTCGTTTCTCTTGTTGAAGAAATGGGCAATGCGAGCGGCGCGGTCCATCGCCGTCCAGCATAGGATCTTCGAGAACGTGTAGTGTTTCTGCTCCGTTCGGAATTCCCAGATGCTGGAATCCGGTTTCTTCCAGTGGTTGCGAACGTGGCGGGCCAGCGTCCTGACCACCGTCCAGATGTCGTCCTTGTTGTTCAACGAATGATGAAAGATCATCAGGCTGTGATAGATGGCGTCCAGGAGCACGCCGTAGATGTCATTTTGTCTTTGCCTGATGGCGGCGTTGCCGACCCGTACGGGCTTGGAGTTTTCGTAGCCGGCAAGCCACGACAACTCCCTCTCGGCCAAACGGCCGCGGTGGTCGATGGGGTACAGAATTTGAATCTTTTCGTCCTTGTAGGGGACGATATCCAGGATGAATTGCACGAAACGCTTGGCGACGTTGAAGTGTCCCAGCCTGGCCAGTGTCGTGATGGTCATGGACGCATCCCGAATCCAGCAATAGCGGTAGTCCCAGTTTCGTATGCCTCCGATGGTTTCCGGAAGGCTGGTGGTCGCCGCGGCTAAGATGGCTCCGGTCTTCTGGTAGGCCAGCAGTTTGAGAACGAGGGAGCTTCTCTCCACCTGCTTTTGATAGTGCGTGAACACCTTGGTCTTGGCCACCCACCCCAGCCAGTATACCTTCGTTCGCTCGAATTCCAGTTGAATCCAGTCGAGGTCCGGCCCGACGAGCTTCTGATTGTAGCTGAGCAGGAGGAAACAATCGCGTTCGATAGTGATAGGCCCGGCGTTCGCCACCGCCTCGTAGGGCAAATCTGTATACAAGTACAAGGATTCGTATTGCCCTTTGGTGGTCAGGTGCTTGATAAATTCATCCGCGATTTCCGTTCGGGTCGGATGTTGGGCATAGGCGGGGCGGGGCTGATAGTGGACCCGAATCTGCGGTTTGCCCGAGAGAGGCCGGATGTAGCGGATAATTTCAGGAGGGCAGTGGTATAACCCCTCCTCCGTCCTGTATCGAGGCATGAAATCAACAAGCTCGAAGGCGTGCTTGCCATTGGAGTATTTGGTCACCAGGATGTTGGTCTTATTCAGATACTCCTGGTCGATTTTGTACTCGCCCAGGGCTTCTACGCGAAAGCAGCCTCCATTTTGGCTGTCCAGAATTCGCGCAAAGATAGATGGCGAATCGAAGTTAGGCAGACAACACCAATCGATACTGCCCCGGCGGTCAATCAACGCGGCGCTCTTGCAGTTTCCAATGATTCCGTAGTTCATGTTATCCATATTTTTAATGATACCGATCCCTTCACGTATTGTTCTTGTGAGTGCAGGCGGCGGCTGCAAAGACGGCAAGTAAATCCTAACGAGGCGTCTGCTTCAAGCAACCTCGTGTAGAACCCACTCCGGTTCCCCTACGGCACTATATTCCAGGTAGACCGACAAACACAGTTAGATCATTATATCACGGGCCGGATTGCATGGAAATTGAGTTTCCTTACGACCCTGTGGCTCAGGAAGGGCATGACCGGCGGTTTGTGCCGAAACGGGGCATGACCTTGGGTGCATCCGAAGTGCAATAAGATCAAAAGAGAGAAAAAAGCCCCTACCCGGATGGAAGGCGGTATCGAAGCAGGGGCCCTGGTGAAGACAACGAGAAAAACTTCTTAACCTAACGTACCCATTTGAGCATTTATATCCGGCTGGCGGCCAAGTTGTTCGTCATAAAGAAAAATGGTGGAAAATCTCAGAATATACTTGACAGCGGTGCGGGCGGGGGTATAGTTATCGGTACTGGTATACTGTTCTTTTGTTCTTTGTGTGCGAGAATATCTTGGCAGAAGTCTCAGATCGAATTGACTGCAAACGGTTGATTGTCGTAGCAAGCTCGTGGAAACATCGCAGTTTTTTTCAGCCTTAGCACCCGCCTCGATTCCGCAGGATGATTTATATAATGACATGTTAGGAGAAGTGCAAGTGAGTACTGGTACAGTAAAGTGGTTCAATTCAAGCAAGGGTTTTGGTTTCATTAACCCCGATGATGGCGGAGAGGATCTGTTTGTCCACCATTCAGAGATCAAGACAACGGGCTACGCGACCCTCAACGAAGGCCAGAAGGTCGAGTTCGAGGTCGGACAGGGTAGAAAAGGCCCGTGCGCGACCAACGTCATCCCCAAGTAACAAAACACAAGACCTGATGTCTCAAAGGCCCCGCTTTGAGGTGGGGCCTTTCCATAGATTTCATTTCGCCAAACCCCGACGCCCGGATCGAGAAGGACTGGCAGTCAAAGCGAACGGGGCATCGTTGTGGCGTTCGTCGAGAATCGTCTGGACGCTTTTGTGCAGTGGCCCTATCCGACTGGATAGCAGACGACCATAACATTTGCGTGCCTGTGGCACACCCTCGGGACTCAAGTGACGAGCAGACCGGCCTTCCACCGCTGTTTTCCCGGGTTCATCAATCAGCGCTTGCCGATGGAAGGTAATGGAGCTACAATTCACCTGTTTCCTTGAAGATCACTACCTCGATTTTGGAATTCCCAAGGAGTCTGTTGATGACTGATACCGTCACTGGGATATTGAAACTTGTCAACAAGAACCAGTTTGCGGTTCGGACCGCCCAGCGGTCGTACCGCCCCCAGGGAGGGGAATTGATGGTCCGGCCGGACTTGGCCAGGCATTTCAGGTTGGCCGAAGGTGCCGCCGTCACCGGGCAGACCGAACGAAACAAGGGTAAGCGCAAGCTCGTATCCATCGACTCCCTCGGGGGTATGCCTCCGGAGGATTTCGCTAATCGTCCCCACTTCACCGATCTGGTCGCCGTCGATCCGCACGAACGGTTCGATTTGGGCAGCTCCGGCCAGGAAAGCATGAGGATCGTGGATCTGATCGCCCCGATCGGCAAGGGCACGCGCCAGTTAATTGTCTCGCCGCCCAAGGCGGGCAAGACGATTCTTCTGGAGCAAACCGTCGAGGCGATTCGACACTGTTCCCCTGACAGCCGGATCATCGTGCTGCTCGTGGACGAGCGGCCCGAAGAAGTCACCCACTTTCGCCGGGCCGTCGAGGGCGCCGAAGTGGTGGCCAGCACCAGTGACCACACCGCTGACGAGCACGCCGAGCTGGCCGAACTGGTCCTGGCCCACGTGCAGACCGAACTCGAGTGCGGGCGCGAGATAGTCTTGATGATCGACAGTCTCACGCGGGTCGGAAGAGCGTTCAATAATCGGACCCGGGGCCGGGGGCCGCGTCGCCATACCATGAGCGGCGGGCTGGAAGCGGGTGTCCTGGAGGTTCCGCGTCGTCTGTTCGGCCTGGCACGCAACGTTGAGAACGGAGGTTCGGTCACGGTCGTCGCCACGTGTCTGATCAATACCGGCTCCCGGATGGACCAGTTGATCTTCGAGGAGTTCAAAGGCACGGGCAACAGCGAGCTTGTCCTCGACCGGTCTTTGGCCGAAGCCCGGATTTTCCCCGCGATCGACATCCCCGCGAGCGGTACGCGAAAAGAAGCCAAGCTCTACAGCGACGATCACACGCGGGGCATCGCCACGCTTCGGCGCGTCTTGTCGAGCTACGGACCCCGCGAGGCGATGGACTCGCTGTTCAAGCTGCTTAGAAAATACCCCAACAACGACGAGTTTCTGGAGAATTTCGGCGCCGGCAATGGGTGAGATTGATTTGGCCTTCGCCGCTCATCGAGTATCGGTTACGTCACTTCGTTGAACAGCTTCTTGGAAGCGCCGCAAATGGGGCATTTGTCGGGTGCTTCGCCCTTGACGGTATTGCCGCAAACGCTGCATACGAAAATCCTGGTCCCAGGCAGGTCCTCGCCCGACTTGACCGCGTCCAGCGCTTCACCGTAGAGCCCGTGATGAATCTCCTCGACGGCGAGCGCATGTTTGAACGTCGTGATCGCGGACTTAATGCCCTCCGCCTCGGCCGCCGCGAGGAACTTCGGATACATCTGTTGGAACTCGAATCCTTCTCCCTCGATAGCGGCCTGGAGGTTCTCGTCGGTATTCTTGATGCCGCCCATCGCCCGAAGGTGGGCGTGGGCGTGAACGGTCTCCGCCTCTGCCGCCGCGCGGAAGAGCTTCGCGACTTGAGGATACCCATCCTGCTCCGCTCGTTTCGCAAAGGCTAAATACTTCCGATTCGCCTGACTCTCTCCGGCAAACGCCTCCTGAAGATTCTCGCTTGTTGCCATGGTAAAAACTCCTTTTTTTGTGTCGCGGGCGTCTCTCCCGCGCGTCTCGAAGGCGTCCCGCCTTCGTTCAACTAAATCGATGGGGCAAGCCCCGCACTACTACTCAGCTCGAACAAGACCAAACCCCAAATACGGAACCACTTTGCGGACTTGTTTTGACAGATTCCTCGGCTTCGCTCGGAATGACAAACAGCGTTTTGTTAGAGTCGCCTACCTGATAATCGCCACCCAGCCGCCCCCGGGCGCGAGCTTGATCTTCATGGTGTCCGAAGCCGATACCTTCGTTGTCTCTTTCTTGTAGTCATTGCCGTAGCGGTCGGCGTTGATTCCGTCCTTCCAGATATCGATCGTGTGCCGTCCCGGCCCGAGAAACGAAAAATCAACCGTCAGCTCTCTGGGCGTCCAGTCCGTCATGGCGCCGACGTACCATTCGTCACCGTTCTTACGAGCGATGAGTACATAGTCAGCCACCTTCGCATCCAGGACTTTCGTTTCGTCCCACACCGTGGGCACTTTGGCCAGAAACTCCATGCACCCTGGCTCTCTCAGGTAGTGGGTCGGGCTGTCGGCCAACATTTGCAATGGACTCTCGTAGACGACGTACATCGCCAATTGCTGACAGCGCGTGCCCATGCTCATCGGCCGGTCGAAGATAGGTCGGAAATTTCGCTCTTGCGCGTTAATCATCGCGCCCGGTGTATAATCCATCGGTCCGGCCACCATCCGGATAAAAGGAATCGTCAGGTTGTATTCTGGATTCGCGGCCGTGCCCCATTTGCTGTTTTCCAGGCCGCGAACGCCTTCTCGCGTGATGACGTTGGGATAAGCGCGTGCCAGGCCGGTGGGTTTGTACGCGCCGTGGAAATCGACTAGCATGTGCCGCTTGGCCGTCTCCTTAGCGATCCTCTCATAGAAGTTGACCATCCACTGATCGGACCGCTGCATGAAATCAACCTTGAGCCCTTTCGCGCCCCACCGTTGAAACTGGTCCATCGCCTCCGGCAGTTGGTCGTCGAGCGTCTTCCAGATCACCCACGGGATGATACCGACGTTCTTGCTCTTGGCGTAGCGGAACAATTCCTCCATGTCCATGCCGTCGACGACCTTCATCAGGTCGCCGAGGACGTACCAACCCTCGTCGATGATGATATACTCGAGGCCGTACTCAGCGGCAAAGTCGATGTAGTATTTGTACGTATCGGTATTGATCCCCGCCCTGAAGTCCACGCCATAGACGTTATTGGCGTTCCACCAGTCCCAGGCCACCTTGCCCGGCTTGATCCACGAGGTGTCTTTCAATTGCAGTGGTTTGGCGAGCTTGTAGACCATTTCGCTCTCGATCAGGTCGCCGTCCTTGTCCGCGACGATCAGAACGCGCCACGGAAAGCTCCGTCGGCCTTGCGTCTTTGCGATGAAATCGGCGCCTCTGGTCACCGGCACGTCGCGGTCGTTGCGGGCCGTCTCCTCCAAGGGATAAGGCGGAAATGTGCTGTACAGGCTCTGGTTGCCGCCGCCCTTGAGAAACAGGCCCGGGTAGTCCTCCAGGTCCGCCTCAGTGATCAGCACCTTGGGCCCCTTGGCTACGTCTACCAGTGCCGGCAGCGAACACATCATGCGATCTGAAATCTCACTGAGCTTGACGTATTTGTAGTCGCGCTCCGAGTGACTCTGAAAACTCTCTTCTTGCGGAAAATAGATCGAATAGTCATCGGCGAAATTGAATGTGACCTCTTCCGTGATGACCTCAATTTCCTTGTCGAGAGCGGTCACAAATCGGTACGCGACTCCATCGTTGTAAGCGCGACAGACCAGTGCGAATCCTCCCTGGAAATCCAGAGTCATTTCATTGAACCGGTCGGGGATCACCTTGTTCTTGACCGGGACCGTCGGATAGATTTTCTCGTCCACCTCTCTGCGTCCGACGTGAAGAACCTGCTGATTGTCGCCCAGGACCATATCTTCGCCTAATGTCAACGAGATGATGGACGGCTTGATAAGGGGATTCAACTTGTAGCTGACCGAGTAGACTATGTTCTCATTAGCAGCGACCTTCAGCCGGAGGGCTTTGTCGGGGGAAACGACTTCATAGTCTTTGCCGAAGGATGGAGTGCTCGATACCATACACACCGCACACAATAACGCCACACCTAGACACTTTTCCATTTTCCTGACCTCTCTGTTTTTGACAACGTTATTCAAGCGCAACAATAGTAACGCATAGGTCGGGCCTGTCTCAACAATATTACCGGGGCCGGACAAAAAACCGTTGCGTTTTCCACACCGAAGCCCGAATATGTGGCGGCAGCGTGGAGCCTACGTGTCCCGAAGAAAACGTCTCACGAGAAACCAGAAGGGGAAGAGCCATGAACAAACCGGCGCGCATCAGAATTTCATTTGGGCAAAAACCGATATTGTACATCCTTCTTGCGATTCTGTTGTTAACCCCACAGACGCTCTTAGCTGCAAAGGATGCCTATGACGTCGAAGTTCGCCCGGACGTGAAGATTCCCATGCGGGATGGCGTCGAGCTCTCGGCGAATATCTTCCTTCCGAAGGCGGAGGGCAAGTTCCCCGTCATTCTCGTTCGCACACCGTACGGCAAAGGCAACGAGAAGAACGGCGACGGCCTGTTCTACGCCGGGCGCGGGTACGTGGCCATTATGCAGGACTGCCGGGGCAAAGGAGCCTCCGAGGGCAAATGGGAGCCGTTTGTCAATGAGGGCAATGACGGGCGGGATACGCGGAAGTGGATCCTGGACCAGCCGTGGTGCAATGGCAGTATCGGCACCAGCGGCGGCTCGTACGTCGGCTTCACACAGTGGATCTCCGCTCCGAATGCCGACGAGCATCTCAAGACTATGTTCCCGGTTGTACCGCTGGTGGACGCCTATGAGGATGGCGTGTATACCAACGGGGCGATGAATATCTCCCTGATGATGGGCTGGGGCAGTCTGGTTTCGACCAGCCCGATCAACCGGGCCGCCATGGTTGGTTGGGGTCAGAAAGATTGGGACAAAGCCTTCAGAACGCTTCCTCTTGACGAGTGGGACCATGCGGTCGGCGCCAAGATTCAATACCTGCGGGATTGGGTCGCCCATCCGCAATATGACAGCTACTGGGCGGTCCGGGGCGTGCGCGGCCAATGGCGGGACATTACCGTACCGATTTGCTCGGTGGACGGCTGGTACGACATTTTTGCCAGGAGCATTTTCAGGCACGTCAACGCTGTCAGGTCGATGTCTCGCTCACAAGAGGCTCGGAAGCATCAGCATCTTATCATGGGACCCTGGGGGCACGGGATAAGCCGGGACGGCAAAGTCGGCGATCTGAACTTCGGCAAGGAATCCGTGGTGAACCTGCGCGATATCCAGGCGAAATGGTTCGACCACTGGCTCAAAGGCGAGCAGACCGGGGGCGACGACTTGCCGGCTTTTCGCATTTTTGTTATGGGACGGAACAAATGGCGGGACGAACAAGAATGGCCGCTGAAGCGGACTGAGTACACGCCGTATTACTTTCACAGCCGCGGTTCTGCAAATACGGCCGAAGGCGACGGCACATTGAGCGCGATTAAACCCTCCGCTGAGCCTTCGGACGAATTCGTGTACGACCCGAACGATCCCGTCCCGACGGCCGGGGGGTGCAACTTGGTCGGTTGTCCCGCGGGACCGCACGACCAGAGCGAGGTCGAGAAGAGAGACGATGTACTGGTTTTCACGAGTGACACGATCGAGAATGAACTGGAGGTCACCGGGCCGGTGAAGGTCATTCTCTATGCCGCCACGACTTCGAAAGACACCGACTGGACGGCTAAGCTCGTAGACGTGTACCCGGACGGCCGCCCCTTCAACCTTTGTGACGGTATCCTCCGTGCCCGCTATCGCGACTCGAACGATAATCCGACCCTGATCCAACCCGGCCAGGTCTATCGTTACGAGATCGACGCTTGGGTAACAAGCAACGCCTTCCTGCCCGGTCACAAAATCAGGATCGAGATATCCAGCAGCAACTTCCCACGTTTTGATCGAAATCCTAACACGGGAGAGCCTTTCGGCACGGGTACCACATGGGTCAAGGCAACGCAGACTATCCTCCACGACGCCGAACATCCTTCGCA
>CAYZAH010000050.1:0-12594 GCA_964475805.1 uncultured Pirellulales bacterium
GAGATGATAATCCATCGTCGATTTTCAAATCCCGCCCGTAGTTCGTGGTGTCCTGCGCGATAACACTGAGCTCAACCGCGCCGGCGCAGACCAATTCCTCGGCTTCCGTGAGAACCTGTTGCGAGGACTTGCTTCGGAACCGACCTCGGATCGCCGGGATAGTGCAGAAGGAACACAGGCGGTTGCACCCTTCACTGATTCGCAGGTAGGCCCAGTGACTTGGAGTGATAAGCAGTCGGCATCTATCGTCCGGAACGCTGTCGCGCCCAGGCGCACGTCCGGCTCTGACCGGATCGTGGTCGGAGATCCTGCGTCTCGAACGCGGCGCAGAAAGGACTTTTTCTATGGTCTCCGCAATATTATCTCGCTCTGCAAGGCTCACTAATGCATCAATTCCATCAACTTCGTCAAAAAGTTCCCGGCCCAGTTTCTCACCAAGACAACCCGCCACGATGACTTTCTTGACAGCGCCCCGGCGTTTGCAATCGACGGCGTGTCGGATCGCATCGAGTGACTCAGCGCGGGCCGGAGCGATAAAACCACACGTATTAATGACCACCACGTCGGCATTATCAGGCTCAGCGGTTATCGGAAATCCCGCCCGAGCGATCTGCGCAAGCATTCTCTCGCTGTCCACCACGTTTTTCGGACAACCCAAAGACACAAAGCCGATACTAACCTGTTGCTTTCTTTTTGGCATAATTCGCAATTAGTGAAAAAAACCGGGACAGGTTCGCCGGAAAAGCGGAAACATTTTTACTAATCGCGCGGTAATATACTTGACGATAAGAAAATAGGCAATATAATTGGTGTTCGTCTCGTCTATATCTAGTGGAGGTGCCCTACAGTGCCTTCCGCTGGGTGCGAGCAGTTTTGGACGGTCAGGTGACTATGATGGGTAGCAGCCTTAGAATCGGCCGCCCGCGAGGCCTTATTTTGGCTGCGGCGGTCGTGTTATGGACTGGAGGGTTGGGGAGTATCTTCGCCCAATCCGACACCGAACGCGAGGCCGAAAAGACCCTTCGTGATCTCCAGATCGACGTGATGGCCCCCGAGCCCAACGCCGTTCGGCCCGAAGCTTACAGAGCTCCTCCCAAGGTCGTCGAGCAAATAGTCGGCGGTGCGGCGGAGTGGAAGCTGTTCTACTTTTGCAGGTACCACACCGCTGAAGAGTTGAAAACCATTCTTCGCGAACAGTTCACCACCAAAGTTTTTACGGCCAAGCCAAAACCGAAGGAAACGACCGTTGCAAACTACACGGTCACCAGTAACCCCGCGACGAACCAGTTGATCGTAAGATGTCCGACGCGTGAGGACATCGACGCGATACTCGAGACGCTCGATCTGGTCGACGTGCAACCGATTCAAGTGAGGATCAGTTGTCTGATCTCCGACATTTACGCGGACATGACGTTCGACCGGGAAACGACGATAGAGATTGAAAACCTCTTCGGCGAAGGTGTTGCATTGAAACCTGGAGGCAACGCGTTCGGCGCCGACGTTCAGCAGTTGATTATGGACGGCACCTATCTACCGGCGTTCCCCGGCGCGTCGTTGCGAGAGTTGCAGCGATCCAGGATGGGTCTTAATATCGGGTACCTGAGCACGAACCACAATTTCACCGCTCTGGTGGACTTGCTCGAATCGAGGGGCTATCTGAAGATTCTGATGAATCCTACTCTTGAAGTCGTCAACGGCAAGACCGCCAAAGTCTCAGCGACGGAGCACGTGCCCGTCGACACGATCACCATGCGGAGCACCGTATCCGATTATCTCGAGAGCCGGACCGAATACGAAGACGTCGTCGATTCGCTTGAGATCACACCTCACGTCTACGCCAACGGCTATATCGGTTTGGAAACGGATATCATCCTCGGCGCACGGAACACCCCGGACGGCGTCAAGCAGGTGCCGATCATTACGAAAAAGGAGATAACGAATAAAGAAAACCGCATCCGCGAGGGAGAGAGCCTGATCATCGGCGGGATGAGAAAGACGGCGGATTTCGGGGTGATTCGAGGTGTCCCTGTCCTTAAGGATCTTCCGTTGATCGGTTTCCTGTTCTCGGGCGAGGACACCGAGAAACGGGCCATCGAGACCGTCTTTATACTCACACCCACGATCTCCACCAACGGCAGACCAAAGCAGGAAGTCATGGCGGACGTCCAGAGAAAACACGATCCGACCGCCCGCACGGACCTGGGTGACCTGATGTCGGACCCGTTTGGCTTTAAGGCTCGTCAGAGAGATCAGGAAGCAAAACTCCAGGAGGCCGAACACGCCCGTCTTGAAGCCAGGGCCGTCGAGGCACAGGCCCATATCGACGTTCAGCAAGCGAATGTGCGAGCCGAAAAGGCCGAGGAGGAATTGGAAAAAGTAAAGAACGACGCGGCGCAAGCCAGCGCTGACGCCGAAGCGAAGGCCAAAGAAGCCGAGGCGGCGATGGCTAAGGCGAAAGAGCTTCAGGCCGCCGCGGAGAAGGCCAAGGCCGAGGCCGACGCGAAGGCCAAAGCCGCCCAGAAGGCCCAAGAGGACAGTTCCAAGAAACCCGGAACCAAGGTCGAAGAACCGCCTGCCGAGAAGAAGGTCTCCGAAGCCGATAAGCCCAAGGATTCAGAAAAGGACAAAACCTGAAAGGGCAAAGCCGAAGGCTAAGCTGGATAAGAATATCCAAAGACGCAAACAAGCGGAACCGATAATATCCTGGGAAGATCGTGATGTCGCTTGCGTTTGGCAAAATGTGGTACCATTTCACGGGGGGTAATCACTTAGTCTCATTTCTTGGTGAAGGGAGAAACTATGGACAATTTTGAGAGCGGCAACCTCGGCGATCCGAACCTCGATAAGCCGATTCCCTTTGACGATTCCGGTCCGAGCGGGCCCGGTGTCTCACATGCGCCTTTGAACCTGGGCGGCGGCAGTGCCGTTCAAAAACCGCCGACGGCGGCACCAAGGCCCGCCGCCAAACCGACCGCATCGCCCGTGTCGGCTGCCAAGCCGGCGCAGAAAACGTCGGATACCGGCCGGATCCAAGGCGTAAAGACATTCTTCACAAAGCTGCATCCCGGTGCTATTAGCTTCCTCGACGAGCAAATCACTCGGTGGCTGCAAGAAAATCCGAACGTGGCGGTCAAGCGAACGAACATCACCACGGGCGAGGTTCAGTCCAAGAAAACCGAGCCCAATATCCTCATCACGGTCTGGTATTGACGGCACATCGAGGGCAAGATGTCTTGGGCGGGGAGGTCTTCGTCGGCTTTTCCCCGGGAGCTTGGGTTTTGCGCCCGACGCGGCGTGATTCCCGCCCGTCGCCGGCGGACAACGCCGTGCATAACGAACAAAAAAATACCAGCATAAGTGCTTGACATGTCGTGAGTTTTATTTTACTGTTGTGCCTTTGTCCGTTTGGAAATGACGTCTGAGACATTTGTGTAGACTGTTTGGAGATTTTTTTGTGGCTAAAGAACTGGCACGGAAACTGATTAACGCGGGGGTACATTTTGGCCACGGGGTGAGCCGGTGGAATCCCAAGATGGCCCCATTTATTTTCGCCAAGCGCGGCAACATCCACATCATTGACGTTAAGAAGACCCTCAAAGGGTTGCTGATCGCCAAGAAACTGCTCGCCGAGGTGGTCTCCTCCGGCAAAGACGTCGTCTTTGTGGGGACCAAGCGCCAGGCCCAGAAAGCAACCGAGGCGGCCGCGAAGAAATGCGAGATGCACTTTGTTTCCCAGCGGTGGCTTGGCGGGATGCTCACCAACTTCAGGACGGTGCGCGCCCGGCTGCAAAGACTGGAACAGTTGGAGGCCATGGCCGAGGACGGGATGCTGGACAGCGAGAGCAAAAAGCAGGCATCGAGGCTCAAGCGCGAGATGCGCAAGATACGATCGAACCTGGAAGGCGTTCGGAACATGTCCCGCCTGCCGGGCGCGGTGATCGTGGTCGACGCCAAGAAGGAATATCTTGCCCTGCGCGAAGCCAAGAAGCTGGACATCGCCACCGTCGGGCTGCTCGATACGGACTCGGATCCCGACGCGGTGGACGTGGCGATCCCGGCCAACGACGATTCGATCCGGGCCATTGACCTGATCCTCCACGAGCTGGCTGACGCGGTGGCGATTGGTAAAACGATGACGGCCGCTCGTCAGGAGCTACCTCAGCGCCCCAGACGCATACGTTCGAGGAGACCCCCCATGGCCCATGCGGGCGTGGAGCAATCTCGGCCGGAGGACGAGGACAGTCAAGGCGCCGAGTCGCCGGTAGGCACGCCTTCACAAGAAACGCAAGATGCACGGCCGGAGCCCGCCGAAGAGAGTGATGAGACGCAAAAGGAAAGCACGTAGGGTATTGGCCGGCGTCATATCGGCAGCGGACATAATACGAATAACAAGTCGCGAACCTCAAAAGAACAGGAGTTTATAATATGTCGGAAATCTCAGCCGCCATGGTCATGGAACTGCGGAAAATGAGCGGACAGGGAATGATGGATTGCAAGAAGGCCCTTCAGGAAGCGGATGGTGACGTCGAGCAAGCCATGGATATTCTCAGAAAGAAAGGGCTGGCCACCTTAGCCAAACGTGCCGGCCGTGAAACGTCCGAAGGCGTGGTCGTTTGCCGGATCAGCGACGATGGCAAGACCGCAATTATGACCACACTTTGCTGTGAGACCGACTTTGTCGCCAAGAGCGATGATTTTGTGGCGACGGCAAAAACACTGGCGGATTACGCCCAGGCCTGCGCGGCCGAGGAGGGAGTGGATAACCTGCTCGGGACGTCCATCGATGGAAAGACGTTCAGCGAAGTTCTGACCGAAACCGTCAGCAAAACGGGCGAAAAAACCCTGGTGGGCGACTACGCCAGGTATACGCTCGGCGGCCCGGGACTGATTGGCACGTACGTTCACTTCAATGAGAAGGTCGGCAGCATGGTCCACGTCGAGACGAGTGATGACGCCACGGCGGCCAACGACGTGCTCAAGCAAATCGCCACGGATATCGCCATGCACATCACCGCGATCAAACCCATCGCTCTGAGCAAGGATCAAATAGACCCCGAGACAATTGAGCGGGAGAGGGCGATTTTCGCCGAACAGGTCAAGAACAAGCCCGCGAATATCATCGAAAAAATCGTCGAAGGGAAGATGCAAAAATTCTACGTGGAGAATTGTCTTCTGCAACAACCGTTCGTCAAAGACGACAGCAAGACCGTTGAACAGGTCCTCGCCGAAGCCGCCAAGCAGGCCGGCGGTGAGGCCAAAATAAAGAGGTTTGTCCGATTCGAGGTAGGATAACGGATGTCCCTCGTGGATTGCCGGGCTCAATCCGCGAGATACCGAACACATGGCACAAAGCAGGTATCATCGCGTACTGTTGAAACTCTCAGGCGAGAGTTTCTGTCGGCCGGGCCAGCCCGGGATTGACGGCTTCGCCCTCGAGTCGATTGCCGAGAGGATCATCGAAATCTGCAAGCTCGGCCCACAGGTGGCGGTCGTCGTCGGCGCGGGCAATATCCTCAGGGGAGAGAGCTTTTCCCAAACGAGCCACATCCCCAGGAACACGGCGGACTACATGGGTATGCTGGCGACCATCATCAATGCGTGCGCGTTGCAGGAGACGCTTGAGAAGCTCGGTCAGCCCACGCGCGTGCTCAGCGCGATAGAAGTGCCGGCTATGTGTGAGCCTTTTATTCGCCGAAGGGCGCTGCATCATCTCGATAGCGGGAGAGTCACCATACTGGCTGGAGGGACCGGAAATCCCTTCTTCACGACTGATACGTGCGCCGCGTTACGGGCCTCGGAGCTCGACGTCGACCTGCTGATCAAGGCGACAAAAGTCCAGGGCGTTTACAGCGACGACCCGAACATCAACCCCGACGCGGAGTTCTTTCACGAGCTCTCCTACGACCAGGTGCTGTCGAGGAACCTGCGGATCATGGACCACGCGGCGATAAGCCTTTGCCGGGACAATCATATCCCCATCACCGTGTTGAATATCTTTGAACGAGGCAACATTACCAAGGCGCTGTGCGGCGAGCACGTCGGCACCAAAATACTCATGACGTGAGGTTAGCAATGCCTACGAAGGGAACCGTTTCAGACACCGAATCCAAAATGAAAAAAGCTGTCGAAGTCTTGCAGGACGAGCTAAAGAGCGTTCGGACGGGCAGAGCTTCGACCGGGCTGGTCGAGAATATCAGGGCCGATTTTTACGGTACGCCCACCCCGTTACGACAGATGGCGACCCTGGCCACGCCGCAGATGGACATGATCGTGATTAAGCCGTTCGATCCCGCTTCGATTAAGGAGATCGAAAAGGCCATCAAGGCGAGCGATCTGAGCATCGCGCCGATTGTGGACGGCAAGATGATCCGGCTCAATGTCCCGCCGCTCAGTGAGGAAAGACGAACGCAGCTCGTTCAGCAAGCCAAACAGACCGGAGAGCAGGCGAAAGTCAGCGTTCGCAACATACGTAGAGACGCGAACAAGCTGCTCGAAAAGCAGCAGAAAGACAAGCTCATCACGGAAGATGACCTCGAAAAAGGCAAGAAGCAGGTCGACGACATCACCAAGCAGTACATCGACAAGATCGACGAATTCGTAAAGAGCAAGTCAGACGAGATCATGCTCGACTGAGCCCGCGCCCGCCGCGCCGGCCGTTGCTCTCAAGCAAGAAACGCACCGGATAGCATCCACCGAAACACGAGTTCCGCCTATCCTGTCTCAATCCTCCAACCTTCCCAGAATCACATCGTATAGCCCGTGCGCAAGAAACCTCTGGCTGACACGGCACAAGTCCGGTATCGTAATCGTATGCTTCTGTGCTCTTTCGTCATTTTTCCTTAACTCCGTTTTTTTCACTGTTTTAGGGGGTCACGACCATGCGAACTGAAGAGAAACCACGGATGAAATCACAAAAGAGGACAGGTGCGAGGCTCATCAAATGGATATTGCTGTTGCCCATCCTTTTGATCTTGCTGGTGCTATTGCTTGTGCCGGCTGTCGTATCGTCCGGGAAAAGCCGCCACTTGATCCTGGCGAAAATCAACGAATCCGTCGCCGGTCACACCAATTTCGCCAACCTTTCGATGGGGTGGCTCAAGGGCGTCCGCGTGGAGGATTTCAGCTACAAGGACGATAGCGGGAGAATCGCTGTCCAGGCCCAACAGATCGCCACCGTCCCTCACTACGCGTCCATCCTGGCCGGTCGCATGTCCTTTGGCCAAACGGTGATCGACGACCCGAAAGTTGAGATCGATCTCCGCCAGCCGACACCAAAAGCCGCTCCGGCCCCGGGCTCGCAGCCGAAACCTGTTCCGACCAAAGCCGCTGGAATCGCCCTGGTCACCGACGTCGTCGTCAAAAACGGCACTTTCAGGATAACGGACCCGGAGAACCGAACGGTCGAGGCGACGCAGATTAACTCGAAGTTGAGCTTGCGCCCGCCGGGTGAACAAAGCAACTTCGCCTTGACTATGGCCGTCTCCGACGGCAACAAACCGTCAACGGTCCGCGCCGACGGGCACGTCACACCCGGAAAATCACAGACCGGCTGGAGCCTGAAGGGAACGTCCGGCGAGGTAACCGTTGAAGTCAACGATTTGGATCTGGACTCTATCGCTCCGTTCCTCGCCCTGGGAGGCATTGACGTTCAGGCCCAAGGTGTCGTGTCCGGCAATGCCAAAGGCGAGATTAGCGATGGCCAGCTCGGAGGACTGAACGGGAAGATAACGGCCAAGAACGTGGACGTCACCGGACCGGCGCTGAAAGGTGACCGGTTTCAGACACGCGACCTGGATATCGACGCGAAGCTGAACCGCAAGGGTGACACGATCGATATCGAGAACCTGAAGCTCAAGACCGACTGGGCCACGGCTTCGGCCAGCGGAACGGTCCCGGCCACGTTCGGATCTTTCACCGATTTTCTCGAAGAGGGCTCAGGTTACAACCTGGAGGGCAACTTCAAGTGTGACGTGGCCGCCGTGTCGTCACAGATACCTGCCACTCTGGGGCTGAAAAAAGGAATGAAGATAACGGCTGGCCAGTTGACTGGCGACGTGCAAACCTCGACCGAGGCCGGGCGCCGGAAAGTGCGCGGCCTGGCGACGCTCGCCGGATTGGAAGGCACCATGGACGGCAAGAAGATCGCGCTGTCCGATTCGATCCGGGCCGAAGCCCAAATATCATCGGACAAGACGGGTATCACCTACGACAAGTTGTCCCTCTCGGCGCCGTTTGCCAAGGTCGACTGCTCGGGCAAGAGTGACTCCGTCCGGTACACCGCCGAGGCGGACCTGACCAAGCTCCAGTCCCAATTGGGACAGTTCATCGACGTCAGCAAGTACGAGGTCGCCGGCCAGCTTTCGAGCAAGGGACAGGTGGCCATCGCGGGAGACAAGATCACGACGTCGGCTTCCTCCACGGTCAAGAATCTTCGCCTGAATCTGCCCGACGGCCCGAGCGCGACCGAGCCGAATGCCGTGCTCACTTCGACCGTTGAGGTGGACACCAAGAGCGACGTCGTCTCGATTCGTTCGGCTACGGCCGATGCGAGTCTCGGACGGTTCAGCGTCAAGGACGGCGTCGTTCCTCTGGGTGGCAATTCAGGGACGCCCATGAATCTCGCCGTAACGGCAAGTCAGGTGAACCTTGAGAAGGTCCGGCCGTTCATGATCCTGTTCGCCTCGTTCCCGGAAAAGCTGCAATTAGCCGGCCTTGCCGAATCGAAAGTCTCCGTCACTTCGGAAAAGGACGTCTACAAGATCAGAACCGACTCGACGAAGATCGAGGATCTCAAAGTAGTCTATCCCGACAGGAAGCCGTTCGATTCGAACGAAGTGACGGTGGCCTTCGATGCGGAGATCAGTCCCGAAAAGGACATCAACGTCAAGACGTTTGACTTGGTCAGCCCGCAAATCAAGATTCACAAGGGCGAATTTACCCGCGTCAGCAAAGACGAGAAGACCAAAGTGCAAGGCCGAGCCGAGTGCGAGTACGACTGGGCCGCCGTCGATACCGTCGTGGCGCCGTATATGCCGGAAGGGTTGACGCTGCAAGGCAAACGAAAAGACACCTTCAGCTTCTCCAGCGAATTCCCCGTCGGGCACGCGGACCAGCTCATGCCCAATCTCAACGCCGACGGTACGATCGGCTTCGAGCAGGCCGACTATATGGGGCTGGACTTCGGCCCGACCAACACGGACGTTCAAGTCAAAGACGGCTTATTGAAAGTCAAACCGTTCACAACCACCGTGAATGGAGGCCAGGTCGACTTCGCCGCCGACGTGAATTTCAAAGACGCCGAACCCACGCTGACGGCGCCTCAGCCGGTCTCGATGAAGAACGTGCAAATCACTGAAGCCGTCGCGAGCAAGCTGCTGAAGTATGTCAACCCGCTATTTGCGGACGCCGCCGGTGGATCGGGTACGGCTAATCTCTCGGCCGAGACCGTCGTCATCCCTCTTGCCAAAGTCGACAAGAACAAAATCCGCGTCGTCGGAACCGTCAGCATCGATGACATGGAGCTTCGGGCGACGGGATTGCTCAGTCAGATTCTCACACTGTCGAACGCGCGCGATCAGGAAGCGGTGATGAAGCTCCATCCGACCCATTTCACTCTAAAAGACGGTTTTGTGCACTACGACAACGTCATGCAGATCGACGTCGGCAATACGCCCCTTCAGTTCAAAGGCGCCGTCGGTCTCGACAAGACGCTGGATATGATGGTCGCGGTGTCTATATCGAGCCTGGTAGGAAGGTTGGGACTGCCGCCGGGCACGATCGGCACCGTTGTATGGCTGCCGCTGACCGGCACGATCGACCATCCCAAACTCGACACGTCCAAACTCCTGGAAAACCAAATCCCTGATCTGTTCAAGGGCCTGAGCGATATTCTGAAGTGACACCCGAAAGATGTCAGAATAAAATGACGATGGATAGTAGGTAACGCCCGATCTGGATTGAAAGGGATACTTATGATCAAAAAGCTGTTGTCCACACCGACAACGCAGCTCGGCAAAGCGGGCCGGTTCGTGGTCTTCCTGATCAAGCTGTGGTCACACTCCTTGAAATTGCTGAAGGTCAACCGGGCCGGCCAGCAGGCCGCGGCCCTTTCCTACCACACGATCTTCGGGATCGTGCCTTTGGCCATCGTCGTGCTCTTGGTCTTTCAATCCTTCCCCGCCTATAGCAACATCGGAGAGAAGATAAAGAACTTCGTCTACGAGCAAGCGAATCTCAACGCCTTCAGGAGCGAAATGTCCGAGGAGGGCGAATCCGATCACACAATCGCCCTGACGGACCATCTCAACGCACTGATTGCGAGATTCTTCCAGGAAACCAACAGGGGGCAAATCGGTTTGGTCAGCATCGTATTCGTGATATGGGCCGCCTTGGCCTTGTTAACGACGATAGAAAAAGCGTTCAACAACATCTGGCACGTCAGCAGAGGCAGGAATTTCCTTCAGCGCGTCATCAGTTATTGGGCGGTGCTGACTCTCGGCCCGCTGCTCCTGGGCGCGGGTATCTACGTCAGCACGAGTTCTGAAACCTTCATCTGGCTGAAGAAAACGATCCTACCGATTACCGCCCCCATCGTTCTGTCCTACCTCGTCGCGCTCGTCACCTTCTTCTTGCTGTACTATGTTTTGCCGAACACGAAGGTCAAGGTGAAACCCGCTATTTGGGGCGCCGCCATAGCGGCACTGGTCTGGGTCGCCGCCAGAAACATCTTCAGCCTTTGCATCACCGAATTCAGACTATACAGCACGGTCTATGGCGTGATGGCGTTGATTCCCATGACCGTTGCCTGGATCTACATCACCTGGCTGATGGTCCTGTTCGGCCTGCAGTTAACCTACACGACCCAGCATTTGAAAAGCCTGGACGCCGCCGCCAAGAAGACGCAAGAGTACTTCATCGCGAACGATCTGGCCGTCATCAACGTCGTCAGGGAAGTCGCCGTCGCCTTTGAAACCAACCAGGCCCCGGTTCCCCTCGAGACAATATGCAGCAAATTGGATATCCCTGCGGAGTTCGGTGAAAAGGTACTCAACCGTCTGGTCAGCGGAAGACTCCTTCTCAGGACGTCCGATCCCACGGAAGGATTCGTTCCCGCCAAGGACCCCGCCAAGGTCAGACTGTCCGACATCGCCGAGGCTGTCGCCGGGGCGAGCATCGCCCAATCTCCCCCCGACCAACCGCAGGCATTGCAGCAGGTAGCGCAGGCCCTACGCAACAGTCTCGCTCAATACAGTCTCAAACAAATCATCGACGGCGAGCCGTCGTCTCAAGAAACCTCAAGCAACAAACCGACTGCCCTGTAAATGAAGAACACGCCGAACACGAGCAGTGCTGACGAGCAGATCGTCAGCACGATTCGCAATCCGCGCGGACCGAGCAGCGCCGAGCCTTTGAAGCTGGCCCAGGACAGCATTTGCAGCCAGGTCAAGTCCATGGAAAAGTGCGTCAGGGCAAAGAGACCAAAGGCCCAGAGACCCCATTGGGCCGCCTGGGTTGCCAGAGCCAGACCTACGGTAGCCCACCAGATCAGGAAAAATGGATTGCCCGCGGATAGTACTATCCCGGCCAGAATGGGTTTGCCGCCGAGGGTCTTGGGCTGAGTGCCGGCCCCGGCCTTCAGGCTAAGCAAACCTTGTATCGCCATAAGTATCAGAAAAACACCACCAGCCAAGCCGATAGACACCTGGACGCTGCGTCGCTCGAAGAATCTTCCAACGCCGAGGATAATAACCACCATGAGGGGAAACTCGACGATCCCGTGGCCGAGAGCCATCAATATCCCGGCGTATCGGTTCCGCGTTCCCATGGTGATAACCGTCGCTGTGACGGGTCCCGGCTGCATCACACCCGAGCACGAGATCACCACCACTTGAGCCAGGAAAAAGACTATATCCATGGGGCCGCCGGCTTATTCCCCAATGATTTTCACGAGGACGCGTTTTCTTCGCTTGCCGTCGAATTCGCCGTAGAAGATCTGCTCCCACGGGCCGAAGTCGAGCTTGCCCTCGGTGACGGCGACGACCACTTCCCGGCCCATGACGCTGCGCTTCAGGTGCGCATCGGCGTTATCCTCGAAGCCGTTGTGCTTGTACTGTGAGTAAGGCTTCTCCGGCGCCAGCTTCTCTAACCAGACCTCGAAGTCGTGATGCAAGCCGGACTCGTCGTCGTTGATGAAGACGCTGGCGGTGATGTGCATCGCATTGCAAAGCAGAAGCCCTTCCTTGATGCCGCTCTCCTTCAAACACTCTTCAACCTGCGGTGTGATATTGATATATTGCCGCCGGCTCGACGTGTTAAACCAAAGCTCCTTTTTATAACTCTTCATGTCGTTTATTTCTCCTTCCTGATCGCGTCCAATCAGAATCAATCTTGCAACAGCTTACGATAGACGGCTTCGATGGTATCGACCATACGGTCCGGCGAGAACTTTTCTGTCACGGACTCACGACCGTTCTCGCCGAGCTGTCGCCTCAAGCCCTCGTCCTCAATCAATTCTGCACAGGCCTCGATAAGCTGTCCAATGTTTTTCGGCTCGATCAGGCGGCCCGTGCGCTCGTTAACGACCTCGCGCGCGCC
>CAYZAH010000051.1:0-12441 GCA_964475805.1 uncultured Pirellulales bacterium
ATACCGGGTGTGGTTCTGATGGAAAACGCCGGGCGCAGTTGCGCCGAACTAATCGCAGAAAAGCTGCGAGCCGTTGCCCATCCGAAGGTCTGCATATTTTGCGGTACAGGCAACAACGGCGGCGACGGTTACGTCATTGCCCGGCATCTGCTCAACAGAGGCTTCACAGTGACCGTCGTCATATGTGGCGATCCCGCCAAAATCAAAGGCGATGCCAAAATCAACTTGGACATTCTGAAGCGGATGGGCCAGCCCGTCGAGCAATTGAAGCCGGCCGAAGGCAACATCACTCCACGGATCGGCAATTTCGCAATCGGTGCGGAGATGCTTGTGGACGGCCTGCTTGGAACTGGGTTGAGAGGCCAAGTTAGCGAGGAATACAAGCAGGTGATAGAGAGTATGAATGCTTGCGACTGTCCTATCTTCGCAGTGGATATCCCGTCCGGTCTGGATTGCGACTCGGGTCGGCCCCTCGGCACAGCCATTCAGGCCGCCTGGACCGTGACGTTCGTCGCTGTCAAGAAAGGTTTCACCGCCGAGACGGCAGCGCCGTACACGGGCGAGATCTTCGTCGCCTCGATCGGCGTGACCCCGAGTTAAAACGCCCCGGCGTTACCTATCTGTTCGTTATACCCGATGAAGTAGAGAAACCTGTCGTAAGTGAAAATTGGTATCCACAAGCTCTCGGCCTGGCTGCGAATCTCATTATAGCGGTTCAGCATCTCCACCGAAGCCTGGTACTTCTGCATCGCCAACGGATCCACTTCCCTCTCCTCCAGCGTCGGCATCGGGAGCACCTGCGGCGGCTGACCGAGCACCACGAAATCCGTATCAACCGAAACGGCATTGGCGACCTTGCCGCCCCATTTCTGGATCAGCGCTTTGACTCGCTCGGCGCCGTCGGGATTAATCACGCCGTCTTTATTGAGATCGAACTCGCCGGCCACCACAAAGACGTTCACACGATTGCTGCTCCAGATCAAATTCGCAACGAGGTCACCCTCCAAGATAGGCTTCTTCGGGTCCGGCTTGATGATCCGCGCCGCCGAGTAGTTCTTAGCGATATCGAACACTTGCACTTCAGCCTTCCCCTTGCCGTCCCTCGGAATGGATGAGCCTCGGTCATAAACAGTGAACGTCAATCCCTGATAGACGTGATCGTCGCTGCCGATATTGAGACGCACAACATTGGTCTGGTTGTCGACCAACAGGACTTTTCCATCGGGTTGCAGCGCCATCATGTTCGGGTCCGGCGCAGGCATAGTCTTGCTGACCTCGTCCTCGGCGACCCGAAGCCGGCCCCGAGCCATGTCGAGCTCTGCTTGTGTTTTCAAGAGCGTGCTGTTCAGCCTGTCGCGGTCATCCGTCATCTGCTTCAAGTCACCCGTTAGGGTCTGCACCTTCTGGTCCGTCGTCTGCTGCAAGAGCGTTTCAAGGTCCGCGTATTTCTGTCTTATGTCATTGACGTCCTGCTGGAGCTGCGTCTTCTCAGCAATCAGCATTTGTTCTTTTTCGAGATAGATTTTGTTGGCGTTGTCGAGGTCCTGCTGGACACCGTCGAGCTTCTTCTGCGTCGCCTGCTGAGACGAAACCGTGTTACCTAACTCGGAGCTCAGTTGCTTGACGACCGGGACGAGACCGATGATGTTGGGGTCCGAAAGATTAGGTTCAGGAATGTTGATTTGCGCCTTGGCCAAAGTCAGGGCGTCCATGACCGCCTTGTTGGCGTTCGTGATTTTCACCTCAGCCGAGGTAGGCTCGGGCACGCCACCCATAATCAAGGATATCGTATGGTTCAGATCATTCACCATCACGTCAAGCCAGGTCTCCTGGCTCTTCTTCGTCCCGACAATCGCGCCGAGCGACTGAATCTCCTGATCGCTGGCCAGCTCGTTCTTCGCCCGTCTGGCTTCCTCCATAGCCGTCCTGTTCTCCTCTGCTTTGACGTAGTAGATCACTGCAACGGTCGTGGAGGCGATAAAGAGTCCGACAAAGGTTATTAGAGTGTAGAGCATAGCATTGCTCTGCTTTCTCCTGCGTGCTGGCATAGTAAAGACTCCTAAGAACTAAGTGAAAATCACCCTTCATAGCTTGTTCAGACAATATATTATCGCCTGAACGGGTCTCGAAGTCAACAAAAAAACCCGTAGGGACCGGTTTTTGCGGCAGAACAACCGTCCCGACATCCGGCCACGCAGGTTTTCGGTCGCCAGTCTTATAAGAATCACCTTTACAGTATTGCTAAAAGTGCCGGCAATTGGCGAATTTGGTGGATCACATGCTGCGCAGCGGCGTCGGCATCTGCCGCCACCACCCTGTGGATACGAGCAGGCCGGACCACCTGGATGGTTGCAAGGCCCAGCTTGTTTGGTCCTATAAAATCCTTCTCTTCATTGTCAGCAACATAGGTCATATGGGTCGGTGTCTCGTTTAGAGCCTCCATGATCCTCTCAAAGCCTACTGGCGAGGGTTTCCAGTATTGTCGGCCAAGTTCCTCGGTATATACGATTGTTTCGAAGTATGCTTCGATCCCAAGCGCCTGGACTTTGAGCCGCTGAGCCGGCAGGAATCCGTCTGTGAGCAACGCCAATTTGTAGTTGGCCTTGAGTGCCGAAAGAACATCCCTGCTTTCGGCTGGCAACGCGATTTTCGGTGTGTGACCGCGATACACGGCGATTAGCTCTTGAATTCGCTCGTCGTCGTACGGTATTCCGAGGGCGTCGAGAGCCGCGTTAAAGGTGTGCGACTGATTTCCGGCAGCGAACTGACCCCAAAGGGCACCAAAGATGCACCCGGCCGGTTGCGACGCCAAAGAGCGAGCGAGGAACTCAGAGACGGCGGTCAGACCGCTTTTGCAGTATTCGATTTCGTCGTAGAGCGTATCATCCAAATCGAAAATAACAGTCGTAATCATCGTTCCTGCCCACTTTCGCCACCTCGACTGTCGAAAACGCGACAGATACCCTGTGCAGGATAGCCTCGCGGCAATATAATCTTACGGACATCGGCTCATCTGTCGATATGCTTAAGGGCAAAAAGTGAAGAGCAGAGCTATGAGAATCGTGCAGGTCATGCGGCCGCAGCACTGGACGAAAAACGTCTTCGTGTTTGCGGCCCTGATATTCGGGCAGAAACTTGCCGTCCCTTCGGCAGTCGGTAGGGCGGTAGGGGGGTTCCTCTGCTTTTGCCTGGCGGCCTCGGCGGTCTACGTCTTCAACGACATCATCGACCGAAAGACGGACAGCCTCCATCCCCAAAAATGCAGAAGACCTATTGCCTCAGGCGAGCTCCGCGTTGGCTCGGCCTCTATAGTGGCTGCTGTCTGCGCTGTCGTGGCCGTACTGGGAGCCTTTCTGTTAGCGCAGCATTTTGCCATGATTGTCCTGACGTACATCGCGCTCATGGTCGTCTATTCGCTCTTCCTCAAGAGGGTGATGATCCTGGACTGCGTGGTAATCTCCATCGGCTTTTGCCTGCGAGCGATCGCCGGAGCGGTTGTCATCAGTGTCTTCATCTCACCCTGGCTGATTGTCTGCACCTTTGCTTTGTGCCTGTTCCTGGCGTTCAGCAAACGCCGGAGCGAAATAGCCCTTCTGCAAGAGGACAGCGAATCCTTTCGCAAGACGTTGGCTGACTATACGCCGGAGCTGCTCGTTCACATGCTCAACGTCACCAGCGGGCTGGCGGTGGTCTGTTTTCTACTCTATGCGATGGACGAGCGGACCTTGCAGCTTTTCGGCACGAACAATCTTGTCTACACCACGCCATTCGTTCTTTACTGCATCTTCCGGTTCAGCGCGCTGATGCAAGAGGGCCGGTTCTCAGAACCCGTTCAGCTTATCCTGCATGATTTGCCGTTTCAAATCGGGCTTGTCCTCTGGGTGCTGGCATGTATCGGAATCGTCTACGCCGGGAGGCTCGGTATCGCCACCAGCCACGTCGGCCCGTATTGAAGAAGGAACCTCATGACTCAACAAAGATTACAGAAGGTCCTGGCCGCGGCGGGCGTCGATTCACGCAGAAATTGCGAAGATCTGATACTCAGCGGCGCTGTGCAGGTCAACGGCAAGGTCGTGGACAAGCTGCCTGCCTTCGCGGACCCGGGTAAGGACGTCATAACGGTCCACGGCAAGAAGATTCAGCCGGCCCCCAAAGTCTACTTTCTTTTGAACAAGCCCAAGGGCGTGATCTGCACGAACTACGATCCGCAGGGCCGAAAGAAAGCGATAGACCTCGTCAGCACCCGCGAGCGTATCTTCTGTGTGGGACGGCTGGACGCCGATACGACGGGGATCATCATCCTCACGAACGATAGCGAGTTGGCCAACAGGCTGACGCACCCAAGGTACGAATTGCCGAAAACCTATGTCGTCGGGATCAAGGGCCGGATCGCCCCGGAGCAAATTGAAAAGGTCAAGAAGGGAATCTGGCTGGCCGAGGGCAGGACGGGCAGGGCGTCGGTGAAGATCCTCAAAAAGGGACATATCGAATCCTCGATTGAGGTCACTATCCGCCAGGGTCTGAACCGCCAGGTGCGCAGAACGTTAGCGAAAGTCGGCTTGCCCGTCAAATCGCTCACGCGGACGCGAATCGGAAAACTCACCGCCCGTGGCCTCAGCGCGGGAAAGTTCCGCCCCCTCACAAAAGCTGAAATCGCACATCTGAAGAAGACAACACAAGATTACGATTCTGACTGACACACGGTCGGGACTATCCTCCACGCGCTCAAACTGCCGGGATGCGCACCAGGGTCTCCGGTAGCAGATTGAGTTTCAAGGTCGATCTTCAAGTGTCCAGAATTCGACAATCTCCGAGAGCACCCAAGAGTCATCCTCGTGCCGAAACGTGAAATGTCTCCTGGTGATCGAGGAGGATTTTACCTTCACGAGCCAATGATCTGATGTGACAAAACGACAACATCCTACGATACTTTCAATGTCGTCTGCCAGCCTTTGCAGGCGAGCAGGGCGATGGCGTTGGGGATAGTCATCTGAACCCTCTGATCCCTGGAACGATACGAGGTCGACACAACGATTTTCTCCCTGGATTGCTGTACGGGCGATAATATCCGTCCTGACGGAAACACAGGGGCAGAATGACGATAAAAGTTTCCAATTTTACTCATATACCCTATATTAACTCAAGTTTTTTGAATTCGCCCTCCGATACAAGGTTTAATGTTATCTAATTTGTCTATTTTAACGATTTTAACAAGACTGTGAATGGAGACTGAAGCATGATCAAGAACGATGTCCTGGCCCGTTATTTGGAACCGTTGTTGAGAGGTGATAGAAGAGCCTGTCGAGCCGTCATAGAGGAAGCCCTCCAGAGCGGCATCCCGGCCAACTCAGTTTACCTTCATATTGTCTGGCCGGTTATGGCCGAGATCGAAAGGCTATCGCGAGAAGACAAGATCACCTCGGTCCAGGAACATCTGGCGACGCGGGTAAATCGCACAATTGTGGATCAGCTTCAAAACAAGCTGCCTCGCCGGCCCGCCAGGAACAAAAAAGTGGCCGTCTGCTGTGCACCGGAAGAGTTACAGGAGCTCGGCGCTCAGATGATGACCGATCTGTTCGAGAGCGATGGATGGGAGGTCCGCTTCCTGGGCGGCGGACTGACGAATGACGACATTCTTGCTTTTATCCATGAATACAGCCCCGCCATTTTGCTGATTTACGGCACGGCCCCGAGGCAAGCTCCCGATGTCCGGCGGCTGATCGACACTGTTAAATCGGTGAACGCCTGGCCTGATATGCGGATCATGGTCTCGGGCGGGCTTTTCAACCGGGCGGAAGGGCTATGGCAGGAAATGGAGGCGGACCTGTACGCGGCTACCGCTGAGGACGCTCTGATCCAGGCCGCCAGCGACTCTCCTGTCGGCCAGACCGAGCAGAGGACGATAAATCGTCGCAGGAGAAGGCAACAACGATCTCGCGATATGGCCGCAGCCACCGCGTAATCCCTATCCCAAAACCATCACCGCCATAGGCGTCTACTTGGCGGTTGGAACACCTTTCATTCGGCGGTCGGCCCCGGAGCCGGCCGCCGACGCACATTGAATCAGGCTCGAGGGCAATATTTGATGGTATTCGGGCGTGTTTTTAGTTGACAGCCCATAAGGCGACCTGTATAATAAAATCGTAGTGAATAGTCGATCTTGTGCCGTTCAGGCGACAAGAACGCTCTTGTACGATTGAAAAGGAGCAATGATGAAGAGAGTATCTGCTTTTGTGAGCAAAGTGGTTTTGGTCGCCCTTCTCGGGATATTCGTCGTTTTGCCGTTCGGCTGTGGGAGCACTCAGCTTGGTGAGACCGCCGCCGAGAGTCGTAGAAGACAAGCGCGCACGCTCCGGATCAATCACACAGAGATGATGGCGGATATTAACTCGTTCCTCCTTCTCGATGAACCGAGCCGCCTTACGGAAATGCGAATCCCGTAATTCTCCTATCCCGATACTCAGGGAAGTACGTAGACACTCTCATTGCCCATACCGTTAGCTCCTAATGCCGAGCCGCTCCGAGCAAAAGTCGGCGCGCTGCACAGCGATATAGACTATTCTGGTGCCCTCCATGGATTCTCGTAAGGCCCCATCTCCTCAAGCGGAATTCTCTCGAAGAGTATTTGCTTGAACTGGTCAATTCCTGCGGCGTTGCCTTCCGACACACTTTTGGGCATGATGGGCCGGTCCGTTGTCGCGTTGAGCGCTGTCCGTTCTATTCCGCCGTCGCGCAGGAAGACGCTTTCGCAATGGGAGAAGAGATTCCGGGTGACGATATTCACGTCCGGGTTCTCTTTGAGTTCGGCCAGTTCGGGATAGCGGGTTGAATAGGGGGGGCGATCCGCCTGCGGAAGGAATCGCTCAATCGATTCAAGCCAGCGCCTCTTTCCCCAGCGGCTAAAGCTGATCCCCGCAAAACAATCGACAAAGAGATTGTCGTCCACGATGTTCTCTTTGCCGCCGTGAATCTGGACGCCGCCGAACTTGACGGCGCCGCACCGCTCGAAGATGTTCCCATGGATGACGACGCCGGAGATCATATCGTCTAACCGAATGCCCGCGGCGCCAGTCGCCGTTCCGCCCCGGATGTCACTCCAGCGGTTCCAGCGAATCACAACGCCGCGAGCCAGTGGATTGCCCCACATGTCGAGCCCGCCCTGATCGTCCGATTCCTGAACGACGTCGCGAATGACGTTCAGCTCGATCAGATGCTCGTTGCCGTCGATGCGCATCGCTGAAGAAGGGATCTTCTCGAACAGGTTGTGGGCGACGTGGTTGCCGCAGCCGTCCAGGTGAACGGCGGGGGTGTACGTTCGCTTGATGCGAGAAATATCCGAAACCGTGCAGTCCTCGACGTAGTGATGGCCGGGCGTCAATTTTTCGCGGTCGCCACCGATGACGTTCGCTCCGCCGCAACCGAGCGTATTCATCATGCACCCGAAGATGCCGTGATGCCGCCCGCCCTGAACGATGATGGCGTCGCCGCCGAAGCGGCGGATCGTGCAGCCGGCCACGAGACAGTCGGCGCCGCCGTCAATGTGGATTCCGTCACCGCGTCCTTCCTGCAACGTCAAGCCAAGCAACGTCACGTGCTCGGCGCCGTCAATCGCAATAAAAGGCTCGTCGAGCATGCTCAAAACAACCTCAGCCTTCGATACCTCAACACCCTTCGGCGGGAGCCAGTAGATCATCCCGCTGCGACGGTCGAGATACCACTCCCCGGGGCTGTCGAGCTCACGAAACACGTTGACGGCATAATATCGCTGGCCCTTGCGGTACCCGTAGTTCGAGTAGGGGGGCAACAACGTGAAAGTGTGGGCATCGGCGTCAATCGAGCCGACCTTCTGATATTGTTCGTACCAATCCCAAAACCAGTAGCCGTAAAGACGAACGTCCGGCTCGTCGCGCCACCAGCCCGGCCGGTCACCCAGGTAATGGAATTTCCCGTCCCGGCATCCCTCGATCCTATTCCAAATCTTGAAAGTGTCATCACCCAGAATCTCCCCGGTCTCGACGAAGCCCTCGTTCGGCCAGCGGGAGAGCGTCTGAGGTCGGCCGTTCGCAAACAATTCCGGCCGATGCCGCAAGTCCGTCGCGTCGCCCCAATCTGTAATGCCCGCGGCTTTCAAATCCGATTGAAGAACCTTGTCACGGACCGAAGGTTCGAGCTTGGCACGAAGCAGATCATTCGAGATCGGTCCCCATTTCGTAATTCGTTTCCCGCCGCGAAAGACGGGTCTTTGGCCGGACGGTGCCTGGTAGATGATCGGAGCTTCGGCGGTCCCCGAATCCTCTGAGGCCAAATTGAACGTCCGCCGCATAGGATAGTCTCCGCCGTGGATTATGATTCTCACGCCACCCTTGGGTAACGTTCCATTGTGATCTTTTTTCAGCTTTCTCACGGCGTCACGCGCCCGTTCGAGAGTGCGAAAGGGCTTGTTCGCGGAACCATCGTCCGCATCGTTTCCCGTCGGCGCAACGTGGAACCTCGCCGCGGGTTCAGGCGGCGTGGGCAGTTGAACTCTGTACGCGCCAGGATCGCGAGCGGGCAATCCCTGTTGGATTCGTTTGGTCTCCGCGATAAGGCGGCGTGCCGTTTCGCGGTGGAAGCGCAGCATTGCCGTGTCGTCGGCCAGCCGTTGCCATATCGCGTCGGCTGCGTCGAAATCTTTGCGGGCCAGCGCGACGTCCGCCAGGCCGAGCATGGCCAGGCCGCGCATGTATGCCGGCGCTGATGGCTCCTCTGAAATCGTTTGAAATTCACGCGACGCCGTGTCTAAGTGTCCATCCGCGAGCGCCTTGGCGGCCGCGTCCAGCGCCGGCTGGGAGGACGCGGGCACGTCCTTTGCCACTGCCGCTGTTACCACACTCGCAACGATGGCGAGAATCGTCAGAAGATTGAACGATCTTCTCTCATTCGAAGATTTTTTTGTCGCAGGTTTCATCATAGCACTTTCATAGAAAATCCGCGTGGGCCAAGCCAACATTTGCCCACTCTACGTCTCGCAATGACAAGCATGGGCACCCTATGTCATTGCGAGCGGAGCGAAGCAATCTCACAGTCATGCGATTTCCAGAACGCAGCGTTGCCTATACGTCGCAGGCTTGCACAGCCTGTACGAGCGACTTGAGCGGGTCGCGCGTCGGCGTATACTCGTGGGCCACATAGCCCTTGTAGCCGCTCTCGGCGATCGCTCTCATCACCGCGGGATAATAGATTTCCTGGTTCTCGTCGAGCTCGTGCCGTCCGGGTACGCCGGCCGTATGGAAGTGGCCGATGAACTGGATGTTCTTCTTGATCGTGGCAATCAGGTCGCCCTCCATGATCTGCATGTGGTAAATGTCGTACAGCATCTTGAAACGCGGCGAATTGACGCGCCGGCACAGCTCGAAACCCCATGCGGTCTTGTCGCACATGTAGCCGGGATGGTTGACCTTGCTGTTGAGCAGCTCCATGCAGATAGTGACGTCGTGGTCCTCGGCGATCTTGACGGCTTCCTTGAGGATGGTCTGGCAATTATCCATCCCTTCCTCGTCGCTGATTCCCTTGCGGTCGCCGGCCATACAGATCACGTTGGGCCACTTGTATTCCGCAGCGGCCGCGATGTTCGTCTTGAAATCGTCGAGGAACTTGGCGTGCATCGACTTGTCGTTAAGGCCCTTCTTGATCGAGCCGGCGCCGGGCACCATCGTCGCAATGAGGCCGTGCTTCTTGAGCGTGGGCCAATCATTCTGGCGTACCAAATCTCTACCCACCAACCCCATCTCGATGACGAGTTTGGCTGTTTGTTCCGCGTTCAGGCCGGCCTTTCGCAGACAGCCGCCACAAATGGATTGTTTGATCCGTCCTTTCTTGACGATTCTCCCGGTCTGGGCCGATGCAACCTTTGGCAAGCCCGCCAGGGCGGACGAGGCGCCAACTACCGCCGCCGCTGTTTTGAGCATGTCACGGCGTGTAACAGATTGGTCGTTCATTCTATCATCCTTTCATCAATGGCTTGATCAATGCGATAGTGCAGAGTACCATTTCGGCTCTCGGTCGTCAAGCTCTTGCCGTCACTGCGGACCGCATCAGATCGAGAGCTTCCATGAGTGTCTTTCGTGGACAGCCGAAATTCAATCTCACGTAACCTTCGCCTCCGTAATCTCTTCCGTCGGATAGCCCCACGCCGGCGCTCTCGAAGAACCGAACGGGATCGGACAGACCGAGCTCTGTCACGTTGATCCAGGCCAGATAAGTCGCCTGGACGTCATCCATCGACAATCCGGGGATTTCTTCGTTGACAGTTTTGTAGACAAGGTCGTTGTTACCCATCAGGTAGTCGATCAGTGCCATTCTCCACGGTTCGCAATCTCGATAGGCGGCCAGACACGCCGAAAAGCCCAACGCGTTGACGTTGGGGACGATGCCTTTGCGGACGTGCCGGAATCTTGTGCGAAGGTCCTTGTTTTCGATGATGGCGAACGCGCAGTTCAAGCCGGGTGTGTTGAAGGTTTTGCTCGGGGCCATCAGCGTGATCGTATGAGCGGATATCTCAGGGCTAAGCGAGGCGGTCGGGATGTGGTTTTGACCGTCGAGGATCAAATCACAATGAATCTCATCTGAGCAGATCATAACATTGTGCGCAACGCATACCTCGGCGATGTCACTAAGCTCCCGGCGGCCGTATCGCCTGCCCACGGGATTGTGTGGGTTGCATAGAAGCAGAACCTTCGAGCGCGGTGAGATCCCACTCTTAAGCCTCTCTGCGTCCATCGTATATCGACCCGCCTGGCGAAGGAGAGGGATAGGCTTGAGTTGACGCCTGCATAGTGATGGAGCCGTCAGGAAGGGGGGATAGACGGGTGTGAACGTCAACACCTCATCACCGTCGTCTCCGAAGGCAAGGCACGCGAGATGCAGCGCGGGAACCACGCCCGGCAGCCAGATGATCCACGATGGCTCGACCTTCCACTTATACTTCTCCCACATTCGTGCGACGACAACCTGCACAAGCTCGTCCGGCGCCACCGTGTAGCCGAATATCCCGTGGTCCACGCGCTTACGCAGCGCATCGAGAACGGGTTCGGGTGAGTGAAAGTCCATGTCCGCCACCCACATAGGGATCACGTCCCGGCCTTTGTACTTGTCCCACTTCAGACTGTCCGTGCGGTGCCGGTCGAATACTTTGTCGAAATCGAAGCTCATTATCAATCCGTCCGGACAGTCATGTCCTTGCCTCTTTTGATTCGAGGGCGGGACGCCCTCGCCACGTTGTTACATCCTGGCCTGCAAGATCATGTTCATCAAGGTGCCGACTTTTGATTTGGCCACTTTGTTGCCGCGTATATCGGTGTTGACTCTGTGCACGACCACCATGTCGTAAGCGGGGATCACGATAAGGTAATGACCGCCGGAGCCGCGGGCGGAATACGTACCTTCGGGGAGATCGACGTTCGGCAGGTGAGGGTATTTGTTATTGGCTTTCGACACCCACCACATGTAGCCGTACCCGTCACATCCGTAGAGCGTCGCGTCGGAATAGTAGCTCGTGCTTTCCTCGACCCAGTCGCGCGGAATGATTTGCCTACCGTTCCATCGGCCCTTGTTGAGCATCAGCACGCCAAACCGCGCCAAATCCCGTGCGGTAATCCGAAACGGATAAGCCGGATGGATGGACTCGTCGCCGGTGACGTAGGTGCCGTCTTCGGCGGAGAAATCCTCCATGCCAATCGGCTTGGCGATCTCTTCCTCGATGGCCTCGAAAATCTTTTTGCCCGTGTACTTCTCGAAGATGGTCCCTAATACGTTGAAGTCCCAGTTATTGTAGTACCAATGCGTTCCGGCCCTCATGCTGTGGCGGGGCGGCTTGAGATCTTTCATGGTCTGCGATTCGTATAACGCCGTGTGATATACGCCGGAGCGGGCTTTGAGGCAATCTCTGATGGTGGCTTTCTTTTCCTCATCGGAAAGCGGAGGCTCGTCGTCAATGCCTATTTCCCCCAGCGTCCGGTCGATGTCGATCACGCCGTCCCGCACGTATCGTCCATACAAAGCGCTGAGGAAACTCTTGCGGATCGAATGGGTGTTGAATTTCTTGTCCACGTCGCCCCATTCGTACAGTATCTTCCCATCCACGACGATGACGACCGCCGCGGTGTTCACGTCCTGCGCATACTGTTTCGCCTCCGCCAGCTTAGCCGAGTCGTAGCCGAGCTTTTCGGGCCGGGAAACAATTCGCCACGTGTTGTCCGTCGTGACGCTTTGGGGCGTGCTGCACGAAGATAATAGAAACAGAGCAACGCTTGACAAAGTGTAGGGTACCAATGCTGAAATTGTCTTCTTCATAATATCCTGGATTAGAGATCGAATGTGTTCGAATAGCCGCCAGTCTCAGAATCGCCATTCTTGCGGATCATAATCCGGTAGCGCTTGCCCCTGTACTTGGAAAGATCGACT
>CAYZAH010000052.1:0-12396 GCA_964475805.1 uncultured Pirellulales bacterium
TTCCTGATGCAGAATTTCTACATGCACGAATCCCTCCTCGAAACGGCGAAAAAGGTCAAAGACTGGCTCGGGCGGCTCTTCGATAAGCTATGCCAGGACCCCACGCTCATGCCCCGCTACTTCCAACGTTTCATCCCCCAGCAGGGACTCCAACGGGCCGTGTGCGACTACATCGCCGGCATGACCGACCGATTCTGCCTCAAAATGCTCGATGGAACTCAGTCGCAGACTTCACGGATCGACACGGATTGACGCTGTCTTTGTCTTCGACATTCGATACTGTTGACAGGAGGAAACAGCCTGGGCCCACCGATCAGTACTTTCCTTGACCCTTCGTTCGACCGTGAGTATAATTACTCAAGATACTGAGTAATTTGTTCGATGAGGTTATCATGGACAGCTACAAGAGACCTGTTTTTGACACAATACTGAGGCGTATCCTTGAAAAGAGGCGTTTCATGCAGGCACTCGCCGGACCCCGGCAGGTGGGCAAAACGACATTGGCCAGGCAAGCCATCGAAAAGTGCGGTTTGCCTTCGCATTATGTATCCGCCGACGAACCGACTCTGCAAGACAGAACCTGGCTGCACCAGCAATGGGACATCGCCCGAACAAAGACCATCTCCTCAAAAGGCAATCGCCCGGCTTTGTTCATTATTGACGAGGTGCAGAAGGTCCCAGGCTGGTCGGAGACCGTCAAGAAGTTGTGGGATGAGGACACCATTAAAAAAATCCCCTTACGGGTCGTACTATTAGGCTCCTCTCCTCTTTTGGTCCACCAAGGGCTTACCGAAAGTCTGGGCGGGCGCTTTGAGCTTATCCCGATTACACATTGGTCGTACAACGAAATGAGACAGTGTTTCGGTTTTACGGTGGAGCAATACATCTATTTTGGGGGCTATCCGGGAGCGGCTACCCTCATTGATGAGCATGACCGCTGGGTGAGCTACGTTGTGGATTCTCTGATTGAAACGACCATCTCCAGAGATATCCTCCTGATGAACCGGGTAGATAAGCCCGCCTTGCTGCGGAGACTATTTCATCTTGGTTGTGAATACTCGGGACAAATCATTTCCTACCAAAAGATGATCGGTCAACTGCAGGATGCAGGTAATACGACGACGCTGGCCCATTACCTGGATTTGCTCAATGGCGCGGGGCTGTTAAGAGGATTGCCCAAGTATGCGGGCCAGCGCGTTCGCCAGAGAGGGTCGAGTCCGAAGTTGCTGGTGCTGAATACGGCACTTATGACTGCACTGTCTAATAGGTCATTTGCCGAAGCACAGTCGGATTGTGACTATTGGGGCAGACTCGTCGAATCCGCTGTTGGCGCGCATATGGTCAATGATGCAAAAAACAAGCACGTGGAAGCCTTCTATTGGTTGGACCGTAATCGGGAAGTTGATTTCATTCTTCGTTTGGGAAAGTCGTTGACGGCCATTGAGGTCAAAAGCACGGCCAAATCATATACGTTGCGCGGCATGGACGCTTTCTGCAAGACGTTTCCCGTCACACGTCAGTTATTGGTCGGCGGCCAGGGTATCCCTCTGGACGAGTTCCTCGTGACGCCAATAGAACACTGGCTAAAGTAAAACGTCGTTTGAATCACAAGTGTGGAATCTCTCGCGCTATGGCTTGATGGCAGGGAATCCATACGATTGAGCTTTGTTTAGAAAAGACTGATGATCTTGGGATTTCTTCGGCCCAGTGAGTTGGGTTTGTCAGTGGCGGCGGGGCGGTTATCGTTGACGTAACAGACCGGTTTTCGTATAATTCAGGTTGTAATGGTAAGTCAGTCGAACCTGTATGAATGTCAAAATCATGTTGGAAAAGGAGGATGTTATGATGAGTGCCAAATTCAAGAACTTAGTCTCTCGCGCGGCGTTGATCGGTGGTCTGTGTGTGGCCCTTGCCGGGATCGCGTCCGCTCAGGTCGTGACCACCAGCTTTCAAAACGGAGTTAACGGCTACACAGGCACATTCGATCGCATGATCAGCGAAAGAGACGAGCATAATATAGACGGCAGTGAGGTCGTAAACGATTTTCTTGACGGCTACCAAACGGATACATCGCCCGACGAGCAGGCACTGCTGCGGTTCGACGACATCTTCGGAAACGAACCAGGCCAGATCCCGTCCGGTGCGACCATCCTCAGCGCTGAGTTGGTCCTGACCACGAGCCTGGTGGGAAATGCTCAAACGGGCGGTCCCTACGGCGTCGCGGGAATGCTTCAGGCGTTCGATTCGACGACCACATACTTTGGCGATTTTACCACGGCCACTAATCTGGTCAGCCGGGGCGCCTGGTGGCAGGACGGCTCGGCCACCCGGCCCGTGGGCGGCTGGGGTTACCAAATTCCGGGAATCACAGAGGGTACGAACGTGAGATCGGTCGTTCAATCCTGGGCGGACGGCGCGCCGAATTACGGCTTTGTCGTTCAGGCTGGACTGCCTGACGTGATTAACGAGGTCGCGAACACCACCGACGGCTGGTCAATTCGCACCACGGGCTATCCGTTAAGCGACACGCGGCCCAAGCTGGAGGTCTCCTATACGACCGCTCCTGTTGCGAAGAATACTTTTCAGGATGGGGCGGGCGGTTACGCCGGAACGGCGATGGCTATTGTTCGCAGTGGTACGAACGCCATGATCGAAGACACGACCGACCTTAACAATCCCGAAAGGACCGAAGACGGCTCAACGCTCGACCAGACGTTTCTCGATGGAGTGATTTTTGCCGACACCGGCGGCACGACCAGCTCGGTCGACGACTTGGCCTTGTTGAAATTCGATAACGTTTTCGGCGCGGAGCCGGGTCAGGCCCCGGCCGACGTACCCGTGGCCAAGGCGTGGGTCGTGATAACCACCGGGGATACCAATGGGAATGCTCGTAGCAACGGTCCCTATTCGGCGTATCCGATGTTGCGGTCCTGGGATACCAGCTCGCTGCATTCGTCCTTTGGAGCCGTCAACGGATTGCAGGTGGGCGATGGTGATATCGGTCCGGTTCTCGATACCCATGACGGCTTCATCCGCGGGGCTGAAGTCTGGTTCGACGTGACCGATTATCTGGAAGGCGTCCGTACCGGGGCGACCGACTACGGGGTCGCTATCCAGGCCAATGGTACTGCCGACGGCTGGCAGATTCACACCAACGGCTCGACCACGCCGGACGCCCGTCCTCGGTTGGTGGTCTATTCCGCCGACCTCGGAATGACCGATTAGTACGTTACAACGATTGATCTCAGGGAGCGTTTGTCGATAATTCAGTCGGTTCTTCGCCGGCCCTTGGGAGGACGTCTCTGAATTCCGGGACTAAGAAAAAGACGGCTTGGTATATTGCGGGGCTGCATTTCGAGTGTGAGGGGTGCGGGACGTGCTGCGCGGGGCCGGGCGAGGGGTATATCTGGGTCACGCGGGCGGAGATAGAGATCATCGCTGCTTTCTTGAAGATGACGGTAGCGCAGTTCCGACAACAATACCTGCGCCGTGTGGGCTTGCGAACCACGATCATCGAGCACCCCACGACCAAAGATTGCATCTTTCTGCAAAGCGGTGCCGGTGGGCGGCACTGTGCGATCTATTCCGTTCGGCCGGCCCAATGTCGAAGCTGGCCCTTCTGGCCGAGCAATCTGAGCAGCCCGGACGCCTGGAACGAAGCGGGGCGGAAATGTCCCGGCGTCAATCGCGGCAAACACTACAGCTTCGAGGAAATACAAGAGATCAAGAAGGAAAAGAAGTGGTGGCGGGACGCGAAGTGAATAGCCCGCTGCTCGAACGAGTAGCTGAGGTTTATGCGTGGCTTGATGAGCAGATTCGTCGGAGTGGCGATTTAGCCGGCACTTGCGCCGCTTGTGGCGATTGCTGCGATTTCGACGGTTTCGATCACCGCTTGTTTATCACGCCGCCGGAATTGATGTATTTGGCTGCTCACCTTGGACCCGAGAACATGGAACCGATGCCGGGTAGCCGGTGCCCTTACAACAAGGACGGCAAGTGCACCGCCTATGAACATCGTTTTGCCGCGTGTCGAATCTTCTGTTGTCGCGCCGATCCGGATTTTCAGAGTACGTTGAGCGAGGAGTGCCTGGAGAAATTCAAAGCCATCTGCATAGAATTTCAGATTCCCTATCGCTATACAGACTTGGCGACGGCATTGAATTCATGTGCAGGCGTATGAGAACGCAAGAACTTCTAAGTTCTCATTCGTAAATCGGGAATCGACAATCGTAGATCGAAAATCCCTTAGTATCTGTCGATCGGGAGGGGGACCTTGTCGCGCGGGTCGCGAAGATTGATGTATTTGACGCCGCCGGAGAGCGTACCATACATCTTGTAATAGCCGTAGAGTTTGGCCAGCTTTTCCTCGTCTGTCGATTCGAGCTGCCGCTGCCACGCCCCCACCTCGGCGCCCCAGACGATCTCGGTGTTGTCTTTCGAGTAGAGGATGATATGGGCGTTGTTGCCGTTTTCGCGGCCTTTGTAGTTGCTCACGTTGATGCGGTCGATTTCACGCAGCAACGGTTTGTCCGGTGTCAGGGTCTTGTCCATGCGGTCGAGTTGCTTTAATATCTGTACCGCGGCGGCAAGGTCGTTGCGAAGCCAGACTTCGCCCAGAGGCGGCACCGCCGTCACCACCGGTGAAAGCCCCGTCACTTGCACGATCGACAGGTCCGGCATCGGTACGTAGTCGAGCACAACCTGTTCGGCGTCGACATAGAATTTGGTCAGCCCTGATTTGACGAATGCGACGGGTTTTCGCCAGCGGCCCTGGATATACAGGCAGCCGTGGGTGATTCGCACTTCCACGTTGTCCAGCCATGCAACCTGTTTGGCGATTTGATGTTGCACGGACAACGCCGCGTCTTCGTCCAACCTGGGATTGCCGCTGTAACCCGCTGCCGCGGCGCAGACCTTATCCTCGAGTGGCTCAGTGACCCACGCCGGGACGTCCACCAGTTCGGCGCGGACACCATCTTCCGGGGCGGCGGTCGTCTCTGCCACGTATCTGTCCAGGAAAACAAGCCCGATAGCGATCCCACAAACAGTGCTAACGACCGCCAGCACCTTCAACATGCTCACGAGTCTTGGGCCCAAAACTCCGGCGCTTGAGCTCCTTCGCTTTTTGGACGCGCCGCCTTTGAACAGGAAGCTTTTTGTTCGTCCTTGTTGTTTCTTTTTGCCAAACTTCATTGTGACGTATCTTGCTCTATGCGTTCCGACTGACGGTTGACGAATACGCCGCCTCGACAATGTTCGCGCACAAATCACTCATTGAAAACCCGGCCTTTGCCGCCGCCTTGGGCAAGAGAGAATGCGTGGTGAAGCCCGGGATCGTATTGACCTCCAGGATGTAGGCGGTCCCCTCGTCGCCCAGGATGAAATCGACCCGCCCGAAGTGCCGGCAGCCGAGGGCCGTGAAGCAATCCATCGCCGCCCGGCTGATACTCGCAGCCACCGCGGGGTCCGCTATGGTATCGAAAAGAAACTCCGTCCGCTCGTCGACGTATTTTGCCTGGTAGTCGTAGAAGGCGCTGCGCGTGCGAATCTCGATGATCGGCAGGGTTTGCTCGCCAAGGATGCCGACCGTTACTTCTCTGCCCGGGATGAACTCCTCGACCATGCAATCGCCAAACCGGTCGAGTACCTCCGGCGCTACGTCGATTGCTTCGGCCGGTGTCGAGACAATATAGATGCCCACACTGCTTCCTTGTGTGACGGGCTTGACGACGCATTTGCCGGCGAACTCAGACAGTTGTTGCTGGAGCAGCTCGATGTCACTTTCCGGGCGAAACTCAATCGCCTTCGGCACGACGGCCCCCACGTCTTCGAAAAGCTCTTTGCTGGCCATCTTATCGAATGCCAGCTTGCTCGCCATTGGCCCGCTACCTGTATAGAGGCACGATTCGCCTTCGAGAATCTGCTGGAGCGTGCCGTCTTCGCCGAATTTGCCGTGCAGGGCGGGAAAGAACACATCGATGCTCTTGTCCCGGATCGCCTCAAGATTATCCGGTCCGACGTCGGCTGTGACCACGTCAAATCCAGCCTTTATCAGGGCTTTCGCAACGCATTGGCCGCTCTGAAGGCTGATCTCTCGCTCGTCGCCGATGCCGCCGGCAAGAACAGCTATTCTCAGTTGCTTGTTCGTCATTGCCGCTACCAAATCTCGATCTCCAGTTCCAGATCGAGATCAAATTCCTCTTTCACCTTCTGCTTGACGGTTTCGATCAGTTTCAGGACGTCACGGCTTGTGCAGCCGTTCTGGGCGATGATAAAGTTTGCATGTTTGTCGCTGACGACGGCCCCGCCGACCCTCGTGCCTTTGAGCCCGGCCCTGTCGATCAACGCGCCCGCCGAGACGCCTCGCGGATTCTTGAAGATACAGCCGGCGTTCTTCGTATTGAGTGGCTGATTGTTCTTCTTGTAAATCCAGATCTCCTTGACCGTCTGCATAATCTGTTCCGGCGCAGCGGAATTGAGCTTCACTTTTGCACTGAGAATGAACTTGGCCGTAATATTTGACTGGCGATAGTCGAAGACCAGTTCCGGCTTGCTCTTCTCGAAGATGTTGCCCGTACTATCCATGAGCGTGACGGACTCGACCACGGCGCCGAAGTCGCCGAAGTTGCCGCCGGCGTTCATCTTAATGGCTCCGCCTACCGAGCCGGGTATCCCGGTCAGGGCCTCGATGCCTGAGAGTCCCTTCTCCACACAGGTCAGAACCAGCTTGCTCAACTCCGCGCCCGCCCAAGCGTTAACTTCCTGGCTTTCAAAGTACATTTGGTTGAACTGCTCGGCATCGAGCTTGATGACGGCTGCCCGTACGCCCTCGTCGCTCACAAGAAGATTAGAGCCGAAACCCAGGACCCGAATCCGAATGCCATTCTCGCGGCAGCGTTCGACGACCGTTTGGAGCTGCTTTGTCGTCTTAGGTCTGATGAAATAGTCGGCTGGTCCGCCAAGGCCGTACCACGTCTTCTTGGCTAACGGGTAGTCGGTCTCAACGATCTCCTCCAAGCCACTGAATATAGGCATCTGCCACCTTCCAAATATCGCCGGCGCCCATCGTCACAACCAATTCGCCGGGGCTGACGTTGCTCTTGAGATAATCACAAATGTTCTCGAAACGCTCTATGAACAAGGCCTGGGTTCCATTGTCCCGCATCCGCTCGACCAGGATCTGAGCATTCACCTCTTTCCGGGCCGATTCCGAATCGCGGACGAAATAGATTTCCGGCACAATGGTTATATCGGCAAGCTTAAAGCTTTCAGCAAAATCATCAAGCAAAAATCTCGTTCTGCTGTACTGGTGCGGCTGAAAGATGCACCAGATGCGCTTCGGTTCGTACCGCTGTCGTATGGCCGCCAGCGACGCCCGGATTTCCGTGGGGTGGTGCGCGTAGTCGTCGAGAACGGTGATCCGCCCGAGTTGTCCTTTTAGCATCAGTCGGCGGTCCATGCCGGCAAACTCCGGCAGCAATTCGAGGACGCGTTTGGGTTCTAAACCGAGGGTGATCGCCATCGCTGTGACCGCCAGAGCGTTCAGAATATTGTGCCGACCCGGCAGCGAAATTCGCGTCCGTCCCAGCAAGGCGCCGTCTTGATATACGTCAAAACCGTAGAGACCGTCTTTGAGGGCGAAGTTCGCGGCGTAGAAATTGCAGCTTTCGTCCAGCCCGAAGGTCACGCAATGCACGGGAGTGTCTTTCCGGCGGAGGTCCGAAATAATCCCCGCTGAATTCGCGTCCTGGCCGTTAGCAATCACGGTACCTCCCGGCCGCGTACCGAAAGCGAACTCCCGAAACGCCTCGACAATCTCTTGCTCGTTTTTGTAATAATCCAGATGATCCTGCTCGATATTCAATATACAGGCGATGGCGGGCTTGAGGTTGAGGAAGCTCCGGTCGTATTCACAGGCTTCCGCGACAAAACACTTGCCATCGGCGACACCGGAAGAGCTGTTCAGTTGTCTGACGCCGGCTCCGATGATGAAGTTCGCGTTTATACTTGCCTTCTTGAGGAGGTAGGTGAGCCAGCCGCTTGTCGTGCTCTTGCCATGCGTGCCACTGACGGCCACACCGTCATAATGGTTCATCAACTCGCCTAACATTTCGGCGTATTTATAGACTTTCAAGCCTCGCTCTCGCGCCCGCTTCAATTCAGGGTTGTCTTCCGTAATCGCTGCCGAGATAACGACGGCATCCGTCCCGTGGCCGAGGTTTTCGGCATTATGGCCGATTTTGACATCCGCTCCCATCCGGCTAAGCGTATCCGTCACCTCGGTCGGTATCTGGTCCGATCCGCTGACGATGGCGTGGTTATTCAACAGGACTTGAGCCAGCCCGCTCATCCCGACGCCCCCGGCGCCGATGAAGTGAAACTTCTTGCCGGCTAATTTCAATGGGGCGGCCGCACTCACTGCGGCCCGGCCAACGTTGCTGAGCGTCCGGGACTTCGCCTTATAAGTGTCCATACTCGACTGGTTCATAGCATCCTTTCAGAACGTTTGAATATAGGCAGTGTAGCACAGGAGGTGGATCGTGAAAAGAGAAAAACTCCGGTCCCCACGGCCAAGGAGTCTTTGGCGAAAACATGTTGTTGACCCGAATTGGTTTTGGTGGTATTTTACCATCGACAATGTAAGGAAAAGAAATCGTGGAACTATCGTGGGCAATAAAGGTTCGAATTGGCGCCGCCGCCGTGGTCGGCATAGCCTTGATCAGCGTTCTGGGCTGGCGGTTGACCGATCCGAATATGACGACCGGTGCGGTGACCCCAACCGGCCTCGTGACTCTGGTTGGCTTGGCGTTGTTGGCCGGTGCGATAGGGTATTTCGTCTCCTGGCCGTACGGCCGAGAGATCGGGATTCTGGCCGTTCCGTTTGGCTTAGCTATCTGGGCCGTGCGTGTAGGGAGCATGGGGGCTTTGATGCAACTCTATCCGACCGCCGCCGAGCGGCTGGAGCTTATTGGTTCGCTCAAGTGGGAACCGATCACCTGGTTGGCGGTGGTGGCCGCCGGGTGCGTGGGGCCGCTTCTATTCTGGCGAGTTTTGTCGAAGCGCCGACCAGCCGAGAAGAAGGCATCCAAAAGCAATCCGGTCAAGTATCTGAACGCCATCACGGCTTTGGCGGCCTCGGTCGTCATAGTACAGTTTTTCATTCGGGTATTTGCCCAGGACGTTAGCTTGACCGACACCTTCGCTGGCAAGCGAATGTCCGTTATCGCCCAGCCGGCCACGGGGCAGATCGTTTTTGCTGTGCTGGTTTCGTTCGGTCTGGCCGCCTTTGTCGTTAAGAAGTTTCTGGACGCCGGCTACGTCTGGCCCATTGTGTCTACCCTGCTTGTAACTCTTTTTGCTTTCAGCGTTTATACAAAGAACGTGTCGTACCTTGCCCAACAGTGGCCCGCGACGTTTTTCTCGAACGCGGTGGTCTCCGTATTACCCGTTGAAATGGTGGCTTACGGCACGCTCGGTTCCATCGCGGGTTATTGGATGGCGGTTCGTTATGATTTTTGGCGAAAACACGAGATGTAGCCGCCAAATAGGCCGTATCGGGCAAAATTAGCACATCTTTTTTCGAGCCTTCGTTTTCATATAAGTATTTTTGTTTTAAGTATTTGCACTCGAACTGCGCTAAGATTCAACCTGTTCGGACGAGGAAAAGACAGAATTGGTTGGTTTCGACCCTGGATTTAGCCGAAATATAGTTGTGTCGCTGCTTGGCGCCTTAAGCCAAGCTCAAGTTAAGTAGTTATGGGACAAGAATATACAGAGGATTTGAGGAGTAGAAACACGAACAGTTGGCCGGTTTTTTTCGTATCTCGTATGTTAACCAAGACCAGCTAACAAAAGGAGTTAGAAATGTTGGTTCTCAGCAGACAAAGAGATGAGTCGATCATGATCGGCGACGACGTTGAGATTATCATCGTCGACGTCCGTGGGGATAAAGTTCGCTTGGGCATAACGGCTCCGAAAGAAATACCGGTTCACCGCAGGGAAATATACGACGCGATTCAGCGCGAGAAGAAAGAGAAGGAACAAATTTCAGAGCCCTCGAACGGTGAACCCAAGGCCAAGGGACCCAAAACGGACGAAGAGCAAGAATCTCCAACAGAGCCCTCCAAGTAAATCCCAACGGTCTCGGCAGGCCGAAACGCATCCAGAAATCCTTCAAGAAAACTCCCACTCGCTCAGTTTGTGCTTTTTTCTTATCATTGTCCTATAACGCGATCGCCGGCACCGTTGTTTACTTTAGCCATGATTAGAATAGGGCCATTCCATCATTGTACGTTTTGGAATTGAATGGTGATGCTTGATTTCATTACGGATAGACAAATATACGAAAGGGTGATTTGTGAGCGGGTGCGCAAGGCCCGGCAATTCCTCTGGATCGCCACGGCCGATCTGAAAGACCTTCATGTGGACAAGGGCGGTCGGATGGTGCCGTTTCTTGAGATTCTGTCCGATCTGGTCGGGCGAAAAGTGGAGATCCGACTTTTGCACGCCAAAGAGCCCGGCCCGGCTTTCCGAAAGGATTTCGATCGCTATCCGAACCTCATCACCGGTATGGAGAGAATCCTATGTCCGCGAGTCCATTTCAAAGCCGTGGTCATTGACGGGAGTTTTGCCTATTCCGGCAGTGCGAACTTGACCGGCGCCGGGATGGGCGCCAAGAGCGAGCATCGAAGGAACTTCGAGTCCGGCCTCGTTACTGACGATTCCACCATTGTCGGAAAGATCATGGAGCAATTCGACACCATCTGGACCGGCGCCCACTGTCCCCCATGTCAGCGCAAGAAGTTCTGCGCCGACTACAAAGATATCTTGGCCTAGGATCATGTTTTGCAGCGTCCACGTCCGTGCAGGAGGAGACTACTACTGCGTCAAAGCTAAAATAGGGAAAATGTCATTGCGAGGAGCGAAGCGACGAAGCAATCTCAACCGTTGGGTTGCGCAAGGTTTTGAGATTGCTTCGCTCCGCTCGCAATGACATTCTCACATTTTTCTTTGTTGTGACTCCGTACTACTTCGTCGATGGGCTTCTCGGGTGATCGGCGAACTATTCCGGGCTTTCCACGGTTTTGTGCATCATATTGTCAGCCGGAGTTTTTGCAGAGGCGCCAACAGGTGGGGCTTCGCCGGTGGGGAGCACAGGAGCCGGAACTCGCTTCTTCTTTCGCTTCTTATGCGTCGACACTCTGTACGTGAGACGGGGCAGATTCGGAAGTGCGATGCTCAAATCGCGCCATTCGACGAGTCCAATTCGACCAGCTTTTCTAACGATATGCATGATCTGCGCTATATTATAGAACTCGGATCGGATTCGACTGCGGATTTTCTTGAGCTCCTTGTGCCCGTAACGGTCCGAATACACCGGACCGCCGATACGGTTGTAGTAATAGCCCGGCGTCGCATCGACTATTTCCTTGAGAGGCGAGAATTTCTCGATGCGGAGCTTCTGGAAACTGATGGAATCCAGCTTGATTTCCTTCGCGAACTTCGGAATGTAGAGCATCTCTTCTTCCGTCTCGCCGATGTTCCCGTAGATGAAGTACCCGTGTAGATAGAAATTATGCTGCGTCAGGACCGCAAACGCCTCCCTGATCTGTTGCTGGTTAATGCCTTTCTGAAGCTGATTTAAGATCCAGTCGTGCGGCGACTCGACTCCAATCAGGAAAACCTTGATACCTGCTTTCTCTGCCTTATCGAGGACCTTCGGATGCTTGGCGACGTCAATCCGGGCCTGGACAACAAAGGTCTTCTTGATGTTGTTCTCGATGATCAGATCACAAAGCTCTGCGCTCCTCTTCGGATTTGTGAAGAAGTTGTCGTCGCTAAAGAGCACAACGTCGGCCTTTACTGTCTTTAGCTCTTCAATCACCGATTCGACCGGCCGCTCCGTATAGCTTCTCTTCTGCCCGAGCGGATTGAGACTAAAAGTGCAGAATTTGCATTTGAACGGGCATCCCCTCGTAGTCAGCACCGCATCGAACGTATGGTGGCTGACTCGGAGCCCGTGCACGATGGCGCTATAATCGCACCTTCTCAGCGACCGTTCGGGAAACGGAAGACCTGCGACGTCGGGCAAAACCTGAATCTGGTTATGAACGACTCGTCCATTCTTCCGGTAAGAGAGCCCCCGAATATCCTTGTATGGAACCCCTGTGACGATTTCTTTGATGATCTCCTCACCCTCGCCTCGTACGATCATGTCCACGTTCGGACAACGGTCGAACAGGTACTCCACCTCCTGCGTCGCTTTGTAGCCTCCGAGGACCGTACGAACCTGATGAGGCAACTGAGAGATGAAATCACAGACTTGTTTGAACCGAGAGTCCCACTGGATGCTGATGCATAAAAGATCAACCTGGTCCGTGATGAACTTGTTGAGCG
>CAYZAH010000053.1:0-12374 GCA_964475805.1 uncultured Pirellulales bacterium
GGGCGGGAGCCTGCCGTAGCGGCTGGGCCGCGCGGGGCAGGTGGATAAAAAAGCTGTTGCAAATCTGCGAGGCTTCGCTATAATACCCGTTTTGCTTGTTGTGCGAGGTGCGTGATGCGTTGTACATGGCCCAATACGATAGAAACTATACGAAAGAAAGAACAAGGGAGAACACTTTGATGGAAGCGATGACGGAACCCGGAATCGACTTATTTGCCGATGAACTGCCGTCGATGGACCAGATCAAAAAACTCGCGGAGTACGTTCACTCCAGCGAACGGAACATGATCGGCTTTGCCGAGCAGGTGGAGTCGAACCTGTCCAAGACCGGGCAGAAGGCCAACCTGGACGTGGGCATCGGCCTGTGCATCCTCGGCCGGAGCGCCGAAGCGGCCGAAAAGCTCGCCAAAGCGAAAGACTGCAAGGAGAAGTACCTCTATCTGGCTTCTGCGCTCCGGGGTCTGCGCCAGTTCGGCCCCGCTATCGAGAAACTGCAGAAGAGCCTCGAATTTGAGGCCGATCCGCTGGAAGTGGCGATGGAAAAGGCAACCACGTATCGCCGCGCCGGGGATTTCGAGGCGGCGGCCAAGGAACTCAAAAGCTGCGCCAATTTCGAGAACGTCAGCGCCGAGTATCACTATCAGCTCGGTCGGCTCCATGAGGCCCAGGGGCAGTATGAGGAAGCAACACAGAACTATGAGACAGCGCTGGAGCTCGTGCCGAACCATCAAAAGGCGCTCTTTCACTTAGCTTTTCGCTGCGATATGGCGGGCGAGGAGCAGGCGGCGATCGACTACTACAGGCAAATCACCACCAATTCACCGGTCCACATCAGCGCCCTGCTGAATCTGGCGGTGCTCTACGAAGACAGCGCTCAACTGGACAAGGCCACCCGCTGCGTGGACGCGGTCCTGGAGATGCATCCGAACCACCAGAGAGCCATCCTTTTCAAGAAGGACATCGAAAGCTCAAAAACGATGTTCTACGACGAGGAGAAGGAAAAGAAGAAAACGCGCAAGAATCAGATCCTCGAGACCCCGATCTCCGATTTCGAGCTGTCGGTGCGAAGCAGGAATTGCCTCAAGAAGATGAAGATCGATACCATCGGCGACCTTCTGAATATTACCGAGGCGGAGCTTTTGTCCTATAAGAACTTCGGGGAAACGTCCCTCGCAGAGATCAAGGCCATCCTCGATCCGAAGGGTCTGTATCTGGGCATGGCCCTCGAGGAGAAAGAAATCGCCTCGGGAGAGGTGATGGACGAAGTCAGCATCGAGAGCCAGGAAGAAGGGCTCAATCACAAGTCCGTCGATGATCTCCAGTTATCGGTGCGCTCCCGCAAATGTCTGCAAAAGCTCAATCTCCGGACTATCGGCGATCTGACCAGCCGGACCGATGCGGAACTTCTCGGCTGTAAAAACTTCGGCGTCACGAGCTTGAACGAAGTCAGAAAGGCCCTCGGCGATCTCGGCCTGTCGCTGCGAAACCTGGACTAAGAAGACCGCGCAGGGGCAACCCCCTGTGGTTGCCCAGGGCTGGCACAGGGGCCTGCCCCTACCCGACGATGCGTCATTTTCAACATAATGCAGCGATTCTCACCTGCCTGCTGCTGATCCTCAGCGGTTGTGAAAACCGGCGGTTCGCCACGTCCACGATCCAGATGGATATAGAAGGCAGGTTCTGGATCCGGGTGCTGCTCCTGGACGAAGTCAAGACTTGCACGTTGCGGACAAGCTGCCCTTTCAGCGTTCTCGAAGGACGGGTTGGGCTTCAGACACAAACAGGAGCGGCTCGATTTGACCGCACGGACGTTCCCGCAAACATCAAACTGAAGGACGGTCAAATCACCATCGCCGGACAGACTTTCGCCAGCCCCGACATCATTATCCTGCCCGACGATCCCTATATTTTCAACCTGAACGGGACAGAGTATCGCGGCAAGCTGAGGCTCCTTGTCAGTCCGAACGGCGGCTCGTTCGACGCGATCAATCTGGTTCCGCCGGAGCCCTATTTGGCGGGCGTAGTCGGCGCCGAGATGCCCGATTACTGGGAAATCCAGGCGCTCGAGGCCCAGGCCGTTGTGGCCAGAACCTACTGCTTCTACATCAAGAAGCGGTTCGGTACGGCGCGGAACTGGGACTTGAAACAGACGGCGGCCAACCAGGTTTATCGCGGCGTGAGCGCCGAATCTGCTCAGGTCTGGCAAGCGGTCAATCAGACAAGAGGCCAAGTCCTGGTTTGCCGGCAGCCCGACGGCACGGAAGATATCTTCCCCGCCTACTACAGCTCGACTTGCGGCGGACACACCGAGAACAGCAAAAACGTCTTCGGCGACTCGTTCGAGCCTTTGGTCGGAGTGCCCTGTCCGTATTGCCGGGACGTGGCCAAGCCGAAATTCTTCTTCTGGCCTATGCTCCAGCTCAACAAGCACGACGTCATAACAAAACTGGTGCGGAAGTATCCCGCGCTGAGCCGGCTCGGAAAGATCACGCATATCCGCGTGGCCGACCAGAGCGATTACGGGCAGTATTCCCGGCTCACGAAGATCGAGCTTCTCGACGCGGCGGGCAAGAGCGATTTTGTCAGGGCCGAAGACTTCCGCCTGACGGTGGATCCGACGGGATCGAGGTTCAGGAGCACGATCTGCAAAATTGTTGATTGGCGCGACAAATGGGCGTTCTTATCGGGCCGAGGCTGGGGCCACGGCGTAGGCATGTGCCAATGCGGTGCCGAAGGGATGGCCAGGCAAGGCAAGACCGAAGAACAGATACTCTCATACTACTACCCGGGATCGAGGATATCGACCCTCGGCTATTGACTGCTGGAGCCGGAATTTGTGCTCCGGACGTTCGGGTGGTCGCGGCTGAGATTCGGGCAAAGATCCATGACGAACCCGGATGACGTAAACAACGTATTGACAGGACGTAAGGCGCAACTCGAGCAGAGATGCTACGTGGTATCCTCGGTATCTTTGGTCCCCGTGTTCGGGATAGACTCGCGGGCAGCGCGGATATTATGAAATGATTGGCTTTGAGGTTCTTCATCAAGATAGCGGCTCCGGCGGCAGGCTGGGCTTACTGACGACCGCCCACGGACAGGTCGAAACGCCGGTCTTCATGCCGGTGGGCACGGCCGGAGCGGTCAAAGGCATCACGCCTCGCCAGCTCGAAGAAACGGGCGCCGGCATGATCCTCGCCAACACCTACCATCTGCTGCTCCGCCCCGGCATTGAAGTGGTCGAGAAGCTGGGCGGACTCCACAAATTGATGGCCTGGAACCGGCCCATCCTCACGGACAGCGGCGGCTATCAAGTGTTCTCTCTGAGCCCCCTGACCCGGATCGACAACGACGGCGTCGAATTCGCCAGCCACGTGGATGGAGCCAGGGTGTACCTGAACGCGGAGATCGCGACGGAAATTCAAAATCGCCTGGGCGTCGATATTGCCATGTGCTTCGATGAGTGCACGCCATCCGGGATGGATGCGCAACGGCTCGAAGAAGCGGTGACCCGGACGATCCTTTGGGCACAGCGGGCCAAGCAGGCGCACACCAATCCCAACCAAATGCTGTTCGGCATTGTTCAGGGCGGGACGAATCTCGATCTGCGAACGCACTGCGCGTCGGAGCTGGTTAAGACGGACTTCGACGGATACGCCCTCGGCGGACTGAGCGTGGGCGAGACCCATCAGGATATGGTCAAAACAGTCACACACACCGCCGGGTGTTTGCCGAAGGACAAGCCTCGATACCTGATGGGGGTGGGCACGCCGAAGGATATCGTCGCGGCGGTCATGGCCGGTGTGGATATGTTCGACTGCGTCCTGCCAACAAGAAACGGCCGTAATGCCTATGTCTTCACCGAGAACGGTCCTTTGCGGCTGAGAAACAGTGCCCACGTGAACGATCCTGAGCCGATTGAGGCGAATTGCGACTGCTACTGCTGCCGACACTTCAGTCGAGGCGCACTGAGGCATTTCTTCAACTGCGGCGAAATGTTAGGGCCGATAATGGCCTCACTGCACAATCTGACGTTTTACCAAAGGCTCATGGCCGGAATACGGCAGGCCGTTAAGAGGAATGAGCTTAGTGAATGGGCAAAAAGATTTGATTATTGATTAAAGACAAAAAGACGTTACTATTAACGGCTTGGCCGCCGGTCCGGACACCGGTGATTATAGCGCGAAACGGAACGCATGACATAAAAAAGGGAGAATGACGATGGATAATATTTGGGTATTGGCTCAAGCAGACAGTAACGGCATCTCTTCGGCGCCGGTCACAAGCGGGAGCGAAACCACGACCACTGTGGCGGATGGCAACGCACCGGCGACGCCGACGACGCCGATGAAGAATCCGCTCATCCAATTCCTGCCGTTCATTCTGCTCTTTGTCATGATGTATCTGATCCTCTTCCGAGGGCCGCGAAAGAAACAGCAGCAGCACAAACAGATGATGCAAGAGCTGGGGAAGAACGACCGAGTCCAGACCATCGGTGGGATTATCGGAACCGTCGTCGATATCAAGGACGACGAGATCACGCTCAAGATCGATGAATCGAATAACACAAAAATGAAGATTCTCCGTTCAGCCATCAGCAGAAATCTGTCGAAAGACTAATTAAGAAGTGCCTAAAGTTGAAAGTGACTAAAATGCCTAAAGTGAAGAAGGACGCTGACGCCCTATAAACGACTTTAGTCACTTTGGTTCACTTTAGCTCACTAATATTACTCAGAGGAAAGCTATGCATAAGAATTTGACGCTGAAAATGGTTTTCATTCTTGTTCTGGTGGCTGTTGCCGGCTGGACTTTGTATCCGCCCAGCGAGACCCTGAAACCCGGTATCGATCTGGCGGGCGGGACGAGCCTGATTTATGAAATTGATACACATGGTCTCGATGAGGCGGACAAAAAAGACCTGGCCCAGAGAATGATCACCGTTCTCAGGAGACGTATCGACCCGGCGAATATCCAGAACCTCGTATGGCGGCCCCAGGGCAATACGCGGTTCGAGATACAGATGCCGCTGGCGAGCCAGGAAGCGCGTCAAAAGCGTGATGCCTATGAGCAGGCTGAGACCGCACTGCTGGCCAAAAACGTCCGGCCGGCGGTAGTCCTCCGTTCCCTCGATATGCCGGCCCCAGAGCGAGATGAGTTCTTCGCCAAGCTCGCCCTGGACGATCCCAACCGATTGTCCATTCTGAATACGCTCGCGTCAACCTACGACGAGCGCAATACTCTCAAGAACGCCAGAGACGGACTCTTCACCAAATTGGAAGCTGACCAAAAGAAGATGTCGTCCGCCGGGCTTGACGTGGATCAGATCGAACAAAAGAGAAATGAATGGGCGGCACTGCCTGAGCAACAGTTCCGGCAGGCAATAGACAAAGTCACAGACGCCAATGATACCCGCGAATTGCTCACCTCGTACGTCAAGACCTATGCCGAATGGTCCACCGTGATGGAGCAATTCCTCGATAAGGACGCCCAGTACAAACAGGCGCGTCTCGCGATCGACAAGCTGAACCTGAGCGCAGACCAGGTGAACTACTGCCTGGATCTTCCTGAGGGTTCAGAGAAACGAGCCGAGGCCATCAAAAAGCTCGAGAGCGAGTTCCCCGACCGCGTCACGCAAATCAGCGAGGTCGTAGCAGCGTACGACGCCTATCGGCCTTTCCGGGGCCGGCTCGATGATCCGAAGGACCTGCAGCGAATGCTCAAAGGCGCCGGAATCCTGGAGTACCGGATACTTCCCACGCGAGGATATCCGGAAGTGAATATGGACCAGATCGCCACCTACATCGACACGCTCCAGCAGAAAGGCCCCAATTATGGGTCTGATGCTCAGTACATCTGGTGCCAGATAGAAGATCCAGAGAATTGGCACTCGGCCGACAGCGAAGGACGACCTCCCATCATCGGCGAATTCGGTGATAAATCCTATGTGTTGGCAAGCAACAAGCCGAGCGAAGTCATGCTGCACAGCGTCAACCAAAGGACGTGGAAACTCGAGAGGGCCTACCCAACCACGGACCGGATGGGTCGAAGAGCGATCGGTTTCCTCCTGGACGACAAGGGCGGCGTTCTGTTCGCCAGGTTGACGCAGAAGAACATCGGCCGACCCTTGTGCATCCTGCTCGACGGGGTCGCTATCTCGGCGCCGAATATCGAAGATCGCATCGCCCGCCAGGGAGTCATCACGGGCACATTCACTCAGACGCAAGTCGAGGACATGGTCAACAAACTGAACGCGGGGTCTCTGCCGGCTCGCCTGATCGAGCAACCTATCTCCGTCAATACGATCGGCCCGTCCATCGGCACCGAGAACCGCGACCAGGGAATCGTGGCCGGCCTGATCGGCCTGGTGGCAGTGATCGTCGTCATGCTTGTCTATTATATCCTTTCCGGCTCCGTCGCCGACGTGGCTCTGTTGCTGAACATCCTGTTCGTCCTGGCCATCATGGCGGGCTTGCGGGCCACGTTCACGTTGCCCGGTATCGCCGGTATCATCTTGACTATCGGTATGAGCGTTGACGCCAACGTTCTCGTATTCGAGAGAATACGTGAGGAGCAGTTGCGCGGCTCGTCATTGAGAATCGCCATCGCCAACGGCTACCAGAGAGCCTTCAGGACAATTTTCGACGCGAACTTGACGACCTTCATCACCGGTGCGATTCTCTACTGGCGTGCATCGGAGGAAGTCAAAGGCTTTGCCATCGTGCTCATGCTCGGTATCGCATCGAGTATGTTTACGGCGTTGTTTGTCACTCGTGTCATCTTTGATTTGCTCCTGTCGAGACGGCTCATCAAAGACCATCTGGTGATGCTGCGTCTCATTCATAATCCGAACGTCAACTGGATGCGTTCTAGACCCGTCTTCTTCACTGTTTCGGGCGTGCTGATCGTCGCCGGATTGTTAGTCTTCTTCACGAGAAACGACAAGAAGGACAACAAATACGACATCGAATTCACCGGTGGAACGAACGTTACAATTAACCTTAAGAATCCCATGGACCGGCAGCAAGTGGAAGACAGGATTAAGGACGTTGCAGCAAACAACCCGGCTCTTGCGGCGGCCACGGTCTACCGTGTCGGCGAATCGGACAAAGAATATGAGATCAGCACCACGGAGACGAACAAAATCACCGTAACGGTCGCGCTCTCACAAGCCGGTCAGTCGTCGGTCGATGAGGTCACTGGAAAGATCGAAAAAGCCCAGGCCAAATTCGCCACCGGACTGACCAATTTGGCGGTGACGCAAGACCCATCGGATCCCGCGAAGTTCACCGTCTCAACGAGCCAGATGAATCAATCCCTCGTCCATGACGTGCTGACGGCGGCTTTTCCGCAAGCCAAGCTTTCAGAACCGCAGGTCGACGAAGTCGTCAACGATGCCATACGCCGTGCTTTCGCCGGTGAGTTGGAAGTTCAAGAGAACCTCGAGCCCACAATCGTCTCCGATGCGAAAGTAACCGATGAGATGATAAACACCTATCCCGAGTTGATGAATTTTCTGGGTGGCGTCAAGATTGAATGTCAAGATCAAAAACCCGTCACGGCCAAAGAAATCGTTCAACGATTCAAGGACCTGGCCTTCAAGCCGGATATGCGAGAGACGCGGCGCTATCCCTACGAGATTCTGAACACAAGCTTGAACGCCATCACCGACCCGAATCAGTCGCTGAAATCGTTCATTTACGTCAGCGCTATGCCGTAAGCGGGTTTTATCGAGCTTTCCGAGGATGAATGGACGCGGTTCGTGGACGGCGAAAAGGCCAAAGTTCTGGCCGCAACTCAGATGGAGACGTCTCTGCCCCGTGTCCGCCAATTCGACCCGTCCGTCGGCGCCGAGCAAAAGACGCGGGCGTTGATCGCGATCGTGCTGTCACTGTTTGCGATTGTCACGTACATCTGGGTCCGGTTTGGGAACGTTCGCTACGGTATCGCGGCTATCGTAGCCCTGGTGCACGACGTGTGCATCACTCTCGGGGCCGTCACGGCCTGCGCTTACATCGCCTCGACGTCAATCGGCCACGCCCTGCTGATCGGAGACTTCAAAATCAATCTCGCCATGATCGCGGCCTTCCTTACACTCATCGGATACTCGCTCAACGACACGATTGTCGTCTTCGACCGGATCCGTGAGAACCGAGGTAAAAACCGTCTGCTCAATGCGCAAACCATCACGGACAGTATTAACCAAACGATTTCCAGAACGATCATGACCTCGTTCACAACGTTTGTCGTGGTGCTGATAATGTATATCTTCGGCGGGCCTGGACTGAGAGGCTTCAATTTTGCCATCGGTTTCGGCATCATCATTGGTACGTACTCGTCGATCGCTATCGCCGCACCGATCCTCCTGATTGGCGCTCGGACAAAGAAGGAAAAGGGCAAATAGGATATCGAGACTCGACAATCCAATCGCCCTGTATGAGATGCAAAAGGATTTGAAAATAGGGATGGCCGTGGGTTTGGGCTTGGTCGCCGTGACCGCCATTTGGCTGGGCACCCGTCCGAGCTTGTCGACGCAGGCGAGAATGCAGAGACTTCAAGGCGCCGAGGCCCGGAACGCTGCGGTCCCGCCGCCCCCGGCTCAACAGGTCAAGGCCGAGCCTCCCGTCGCGAGACACGAGGAACGACCCGTGAGCGTGCCCAAACCGGAACTCAGCTCCCGGGATTCGGGACTCGACACACGAGCCACGAGCACCGAGCCGAAAACCACAAGCAGTCCGCAGCCAACACCAGCCCCTCAGACCGAGCAGGCCAAACCGATAGAAACCGAGAAGTTCTACATTGTGCAGAAGGGTGACACGTTGTCTTCGATAGCTCACACGTATTACGGCTCCGCAGCCAAATGGCGGAAAATATTCAACGCAAATCACGATGTGATTCCGGATGCGAACAAACTCGCCATCGGCGCAAAGCTGGTCATACCTGATTGAAGTGAACCAAAGTTAGTTGTGAAACGCCGGTGTGTTCCTTCACTTCAGGCACTTCAGTTATTCTTTACAGAAGTTCTGCTGCAGCCCGGTCCACCAGCCACGTGATTCTGTCCAGAGCGGGCCAGAGAGTGTGAATAGGATATCGCACGTCGTCCGGTTCGCTGGTGAAAACCTCCTTGAGGATGGCCGCTTTTTCCCGACCGCTCACCAACACAACCAAACGAGACGCGGCGCACAAGACCGGATGTGTCAGGGTGATCCGATTGAGCTTGTCATCCAAAACGTAAACGACGCACGCCAAATCGTCCGTGTCGACGGAGGCATAAGAATTCGGAAACAGCGAGCCGGTATGCCCGTCCACGCCCATACCCAGGACGATCAGATCGAACACCGGAGTTTTGGCGGGTGCGGTCCCGGGAGGCGGCAGATGGAATGCCTCGCGGATAGCTTCCTCGTAAAGGTGGGCCTCAGCCTCGAAATCGTCGTGCTCCGTCGGAATCCGATGGACGTTCTGCTCGGGAATCGTCACCTTGTGGAGGAAAGTATCGGCGGCCAGCTTGTAGTTGCTCAGGGGCGAATCGGCCGGTACAAGCCGCTCGTCCACCCAGAACAAATGGATCTTTTCCCATGGTAGAGCCTGCACCTCCGGCACCTCGCCGAGCAATTCGTAAAAACGTTTGGGCGTATGACCGCCGGATATGGCTACGTGGAATACGTTCCTTGCCGCGATGGCCTCTTGCGCATCGGCTACAAAAAGGTCGACACTTCTTCGAGCGAGACTCTCTGGATCGGAAACAACTTCGACGTTCGGCCTGAATTTTGTTGTAGATTCCATGATTGGCCCCACTTAGCCTCCATACAAGAAAGTGTGCTTCTATTTGGTCTCATAGTCTCACCTCTTTCTTCCCGTCCTTGGGCCCAAGACCAACTACCCACCCGCAGCTATTATCCACCTTCGGCTTGGTTTTGGCCAGAGAATCTTCCGAAAAAATTCCAGAAGGCCCCCAAATTCACAGGAATATGTGGAGATTGCGGGCCCGTTTGCCCGGCGAGTGAGACTTGCCCGGCAGCAACGATGGCACCGCTCGTGTCTTCTCCGGCCTCCGCCCTTGGTCCTCTACCCTCTGCCGTCTGCCACCTGTCTGCCGTCTTCCGCCTTCTCCTGACCGGTCCAGTCTCCTCCCAGCGCCAGGTACAGATTGACGCGCGTGGTCCAAATCTGGCCCTTCAGAACCGTCAGGTCGTCTTCGGCGATTCGCCGCCGGCTCTCGGATTCCAGGACCGTCAGAATGCCCGTGATCCCCTCCTGATACCGCTGGGTGGCTAATTGCTCGGCCGCTCGGGCTTCCTCAAGCCGGTGCCCGGCGTATTGCAACTGCTCCTGCAGCATTTGTTCGCCGGCCAGTGCGTCCTCGACCTCCCTCATGGCCGTCAAGACGGTGCTGTTATAGTTAGCCGCCAATTCCGCATAACGGGCCTTGGCCCCCTTGATTTGGGCGCGAATTTGCCCCCCTTTGAAGATAGGCTGAGCCAGGCCCAACGAAAGTGAATACGTTTCTGCGAAATGCTCCCACATATCACGCCACCGGCTGGCGCTCCGGCCGTAACTGCCCGTGAGCGTCAGGTCCGGATACAACTGCGCGATACTCACGCCGATCAGCTCATTCGCCGAGCGAAGAGCCAGCTCGGCCGCCTTGACGTCCGGCCGCCGATCCAAAAGCGAGGCGGGGATGCCAATCGGAACCGGCTCCAAATTCGGCAAATCTGCCAACGTCTCAGGTAAAGGCTCCGAAGATCCGGGCGGACGCGCCAACAGCACGTCAAGCGCGTGACGAGCTTGAATAAGCGACAGCTCAATCGCCGGCTCCACCTCTTGTGACGCCGCCAAATTTGCACGCGCCAAACGGGTATCTACCGGGCCGACGAGCCCCTGTGCATAGCGCCGCTCAACGATCTCCAGTGTCTTGCGCAGCCCTTCCGTATTGGCCCTGGCGATCGCTAACCGACGCTGGATCGTCGCGATGTTGATCCGGGCGGTGACCACGCCGGCGATCATGCCGTTCGTCAGGGCTTGCTCATTCGCCCCGGCGGCAAACAACTGAGCCCAGGCGGAGCGCTCGGCGCGCTTGAGCTTACCGAAGAAATCAAAAATGTAAGCGACGGTAAGACCTTGCTGCCACGTCTCACTGATAAAAGACAATCGTCCGCCACCGGCGAAATCACCCAGGTCGAAGGACACTTTACTCCTGTCGCGTCCCATGGCGTACGAAACGTCCGGCAACCGTCGTCCGTGAGCTTCCGCCAGCGCCGCCTGAGCCTGCAGGACCCGCGCCGCCGCCGCTTTAAGATCGTAGTTCTTCTCAAGGGCCTCACGGACGAGTGACACCGTAACGGGATCCCCGAAACTCTCCCACCACCGGTCGATATCGTTGACGTCATTGACGTCTTGGCCGTTTGCACCGGCGTGGACAAAAACCTTGGACGTTCCGGCGGCGGTTTCGGGCCTGGAGTAGTTCGGCCCGACCATACAGCCCGTCGAGATAACACAAATCCCGGCGAGAGAACAAACCAATGACAGCCGTTTCTTCATTCTATCTTCCCCTCGGCATAACTATACGCCTTCTCACAGCAAAGCTTCAACGAAGGTTTTGCGCACCAGCTTAAAATGTCCGTTTCGATAGATCAAGCCCCTTCTCATGTCTTTTCCGCGTTTCCCAACCGTCCAAGCGTCTCTGCGGGCCGAATATGCTCCATTTGGACGCAGATCTGCGCTCTCCCGAATAGTCTCCCAAGACCGGGTAACGGTTCAATGTACCGCAAAGGGATTTATCTTGACAGACCCACGTCAATTTTGATATTAGATAGTATATTGGACCTCATAGGTCATTCGTAATGGTGCTTTTGAGGAGGATTATCATGCGCGGAAGATGTCTGTATCTGGCCTGCCTGTTGTGCACATTATGCTTCATGACCAACGCCTCGGCCGACGATTTCACGTGGGACAACAGCAGTGGAGACTCCCTGTGGCGAACTCCAGAGAACTGGGACCTCAACCGCCTGCCCGACGGCGACGAAGCCGGTGGCGATGTCGTCACCATTGACTGGCTCCGGGACCCCACCGAGGTCATTATCGACGCCGATACCAATGCAAGGTGCAATAGCGTCACCTTGAGCAACGACAGCGTGGGCGGTCAGACTTATATTCACGTCCGCATGACGGGTGGCAGCCTCCTGGCCGGGAACTTTATCAGGATAGGCAGGGAGGAAATGGCGGTTTTTACTCTCGATGACGGTACGATAACGACCAGCGCCCTCCAGCTCGGGCGCAAAGACCCCAGTAAAGGCATCTTCCACATGAATGGCGGCACGGTCACGGTCACCACGAACACAAGGGTCCCCCGCGGCGGCTCCCAGGGCAGCGAACTGCACCTC
>CAYZAH010000054.1:0-12227 GCA_964475805.1 uncultured Pirellulales bacterium
CTGGACGGGCGCGCCGTTTCGAATAGCGATCACGGTATCCTGAAGCTGCTTGAGGTCCGTGTATTCCCCCGGCGTGCGGACGGTGATCTCGAAATTGCCTTTCTCAATTGTGCCCGCAGGGATGTTGACGTTTCCCTCCCGGATACGCGTCAGGATGGATTCGAGCGGTATCCCCAGAGCGTTGATCTTGGCCGGGTCGAGGCTGACGTGAATCTCGCGATCCAAACCTCCACGAATGAGGACGGCCGCTACGCCCGGGACGCGTTCCAGCCGATATTGCACCTGATCTTCGATAATCTGTCGGGTCTGGACTGGGTCCAGATTACTCGACGCGCCAAGACTCAATATAGAAAAGCTGGCCAGATCGTATTTGTGAAGCGAAGGCCGCTCGGCGTCCTCCGGCAAGTCGTCAATAATTCTGTCCAGGCGGTCGCGGATGTCATTCGCGGCCGCGTCCAGGTCCGTCCCCCAGTCAAATGTCACGCGAACCGTGCCCTGGCTCTCGACCGACGTCGAGGTCAGCTCCTCCACTCCCGGCACGGCGCTGACGGCCTGCTCGATCGGCCGGGAGATAAGCTCCTCAATCTCCTCGGGTCCGGCGTTCTCGTACCTGCAGGAAATGCTGAGTGTCGGATACGAAATGTCGGGCATCAGGTCGATGGGCAGCCGCAACAGGGAGATCACGCCCAGAAGCACGACCATCAGGACGACCATGATGGTGAAGATCGGGCGGTGAACGGCAAAACGCGAGGCTCTCATTGCGACTCTCCTGCCCCGGGCAATATGATATCGGAACCGTCCTCGAGAAGATGATTACCCAAAGTGATCGTCAGTCCTGAAATGGCCGGCTTTGTGACTTCGACCAGATCGGTGCCGACGATGCCCGTCGTCACTGGGACGAAACGGGCCTTGAGATTCTGCGGGTCGGCGATAAAAATCCCCTCCCGATCATTTCTTCGGACCAGCGCTGGGAGAGGGATCAGCGTCGCGTTCTCATGCCTGGCAAACTCGACTCTCGCCCTGACGAACATTCCCGGCCTGAGCATCAGGTCGGCATTCGGGACCTCGACCTCCACCCTTGCCTGGCGGCTGCTCTCCTTCAACAACGGGGCTATCCGTGTGATAGCGCCGGCAAACGTCTTGTCGGGATAGGCATCCGTGGTTATGACCGCCTGCTGGCCCACCGTGACTTTCGGATAGTCTCTCTCGATGACGTAGACCACGGCCGTAAGTGAATTATTCTGCAAAATCGAAACGATTGGCTGATTTACTTGCAGAAGTGCTCCTTCGTCCACAAACCTCTCGCCCACGACACGGGTTTCGTCCCCTTCTTCCCAAAAGGCCTGGACTTTTGTGTAAGAGAGCCTAACGAGCGCGGTCTTCAGCGCCGCCTCCTTCTGAGCGACCTGGGCGAGGGAGACCTTGTGCCTCGTCTGGCAAGCATTGAAAGACGCCTCCGATGCATCCAATTCGGAAGCCGATGCGATCTGCTTTTCGCGGAGCGCTTTGGCCCTTTCATATTCACGTTTGGTGATGTCGAGATCGCTGGCGCAATTTGCGGCGTTCGCGTTGGCGACCTGGAGTTCGGCCCGGGCCTGCTCGACTTCCTGAGCGAACTCCTCATCGTCCAGAACTGCGATGACTTGCTTGCGGGTCACCGTGTCGCCTACGTCGACGAGCAATTCCCTGAGCCAGCCGGCAACCTTCGGCGCGACGACAAACTGGGACTTCGGCTCCAGAGAGCCCGTGAAGACACCCACGTCATCAATAGGACCTTTGCGGATCGGTTGGGCTTCGACGGCCACCGGGATTTTGGAATGACCCGCGCTATTTGCCGCGTCGGAGCCGGCGAACCGGCCATGAAGCTGCCAACCGGCCATCGCGACGACCGCCAGGACAAGCAGCAAAAGCAAGAGCTTCTTCATCTATGTCTCCCGAATACCTTGTGCCGGAATGGGGCCAGGTCTCAGCCAGGCATTATACCAGAGCATCCCTTACGCCGCCATGCAATTCCTTACCGATAAGCACCATTGATTCACGTTTGGAACTGAGGTATCATAGGGCCAGGAAGTCTCGGGGTGATGGCAGGCTAAAGATGAAGCCGGACGTGTCGGCCCTCAAGGAGTTGGCCATTTCGAAAGAAAGGAAGACACAATGCTCGCAAGGAAATCACCGTTGACCGCACAGTCGATGGTACCGCTGTTCATCGTTGTTTTGGTCGCTCCGTGCGTTACAATCGAGGCGGCTCCACTTGAATGCTTCGCTGTAAGCGATTTGGTCAGGGTGTTCGAGGATGGCTACAACTGTCCGAAACCGAGGGATGCTATCGACGTCTTCGGCATACGCAACGAGATCGTCTCAGCCCAATGTGCCGTCAAAGCCAATGCAGACTTGCAGCACGTTACCGTCTCGGTGAGTCGGCTCGTGAAGGTCGAAGGTTCCAGCTCATTGCCCCGCGATGCGGTGACGTGGAATTTTGTCGGGTCAATCCCCGTTCTTGAAAACACGCCGAAACTCCGGTCGAGCGATCTGATTCGCCAGGCACCTGCGCGATTTCCCGACTATCTTGCGGACGACAGAGAAATCTCACTTGCGAAGGGCAAGTACAAGGCAGTTTTCTTCACCGTGAAGATTCCTCGCGACGCGGAGGAAGGTGACTACCGAGGGACGGTCAATGTCACCGCAGAGCGAGGGAACGCATCTCTACCCTTCCGCCTCCACGCCTATCCACTGACACTGCCCGATGATCGGCATCTGATGGTCACCGAATGGTACACCACCAGTGTATTCAGGAAATTTCATGGCATCGATTCATCGGATTCCGACAAATTCTACGGCATGCTCAAGCTGTACGCGGAGAACATGGCCGCGCACAGGCAAAACGTCTTTACCGTCAGCCTCAATCTGGTTGACAGCACACTGGACGACAATGGTAAACTGAAATTCGATTTCAGCACTTTCGACAGATGGGCTGATGTCTTTTGGAATACGAGCCGCATGGATCTGCTTGAGACGGGATTCGTGGCCAGATTCGGTGAGGGCGGCTGGTCGAGCACAGAGATTGCACTGCGGGATTTCCGCGTCCGGGAACAGCCGACCAACCGCCATGTAACGATTCCTGGCCCGGAGTTTCTTTCTCAGTTTCTGCCCGCGTTCCAGGAGCACCTAAAAGACAAGGGCTGGTTGGAGAAAACGGTATTCCATATCGCCGATGAGCCGTCGAACCACAACGTGATCGAGTGGAGGCAAGCGTCGGACTACGTGCATCGTTACGCCCCGGCCCTCAGAAGAATGGACGCAATCGAGACGACGCACTGCCTCGACAGGCTAGAGATTTGGGTCCCGAAGCTGGATCATCTCGCAACGTGGTACGATGCCTACCAAAAAGCCCGGGCAAAAGGCGATGAGCTGTGGTTCTACACCGTTGGGATATTTCAGAAAGGCTCGCTGCCGAACAAGACGGTGGACGTCCCCCTTATCGAATCGCGACTCCTTCACTGGCTGAACTATCGCTATAGGCTAAAGGGTTACCTGCACTGGGGATTCAACCATTGGACGGATGACCCGTTTGAAGCCCCGGGAAAGCATCGCGGAGACGGCTGGCACGTGTATCCTAAGAAGGACGGGCTGCTGAACTCCCTGCGCTGGGAGCAGATGCGCAATGGAATTGAAGACTATGAGTATTTCTGGATGCTCGAAGACAAGATAAGCAAAATCAAAGCCGGACTTGGGGAGCGACTGTCGATCATCAATCCGTCCCGGCGAGGTCTGGAGATAGCCTCGGGCGTCATCAAGACGATGAGCGACTACAGCAAAGCCCCACAAGTTCTGTACGCGGCAAAGAAGCAGATCATTGAAGAGCTGCTGGACCTGGATCGGTCTCCGAGGGTGATTGTGCAAACGAATCCGCCCGAGCACGCAACGATGGCCAACGATTGCGCCATAGATTTGTATGGATGGGCTGAGCCGGGAACGAAGATCACGGTTCGCCGCCGGGAAATTCCTGTATCCAAGGATGGCCTGTTCATGGAGAACGTGTCCCTTTCAAAAGACAATACACTGGTCGTGGAGGCTGAGCGAGGAACGGATATCAAAACAATCGTTCGTCGATTTAACGTCTTGTACTGACGGGACGGCAATGCTTTGACTGCTATGAATTACGAAGTAAGGAGATATCTTATGAAAGCATCATACCTGTTCGCATTCGTCATGTGCTTGTGTTTTGCAGTGTGCCCCCTGGCGGCGAAGGAGCGGCCGATGGTGTACGTCACATTCTGGTTCGACACGGAAGATTTCATCTTGCCTCAAGCCGACGACGCGGCCAAACGGCTGGCCGAGATGTTCATCAAGCGGCACGTCAAGGCCACCTTCAAAATCGTCGGTGAGAAGGCCAGGGTTCTTGAAGAACGGGGACGGGATGACGTGATTATGGCATTGGCGGAGAACGAAATCGGCTACCACTCGACGTTTCACAGCGTTCATCCTACGCCATCCGAATATTCTCGGGACCTGGATTGGAATGAGGGTGTGTCGGAATTCATTCGGCGCGAGGGAGTCGGTCTTGAGACGGTACGCCGCGTCTTCGGCGTCAATCCCGCATGTTACGGCCAGCCGGGCGGATCGTGGACGCCGGAGAGCTACGCCGCCCTGGCAGCGTTCGATATTCCCGTCTACCTGGACGATACCTCGCACGTCAATCTGAACAATCGTCCCTTCCGCTATTGCGGCATACTCACGATCCTGGAGCTTGGCGACTGTGTCATGAGGACGGGCTGGGCTGATGACGACGTGCAACAAGCCTGCGACAAGTTCGACCGCGTTCATGAGAAGCTTATGAAGGAAGGCGGAGGCATTGTCAGCATCTATTACCATCCATGCGAGTTCGTGCACCGCCAGTTCTGGGACGGCGTCAATTTCGCCCGTGGCGCGAACCCGCCGAGATCGGAATGGAAACTACCCCCCTTGAAATCGCCCGAGGAACAGGAGCAGGCTTTTCATGCCTTCGAGACCTACCTGGACCACATCGTCAATCACCCCAAAGTGCGTCTCGTGACCGCCAGGGAGATTGCTTCTCTGTATCCGGACCGGGTGTATTCGCACCCATTGACGCGAAGCGATATTCAGACCGTCGCCAAAGCCTTTCAGAAGCAGCTTTCTTACGTCCCCCTGGAAGGAAAGATCGTCTCGGCCGAGGAGGGCCTGTTGGCCTTTGCACAATTCGTGGCCGGAATTGACGGAGAGCATCAGCCCGAAGAAGTCACGTTGGAGTTCGCTTACGGCCCGGCTTCGGCGCCACAACGGTTCATAACGGAAGGGACGTTTCGGTGGGACGCCATCCAGCAAGCCGCGAGGGAAGTGCTGGATATCGTTCATGCTACAAAGCAATTGCCTTCTTTAGTGTGGGTAGCCGGCGAACCGGTGCGCCCGGAAGATTTTGCCGTGACATTGGCCTCGCTGGTTGCTGCTGAACGCTATTCTGGCGACATTCCCTTACGACAAGGTGAATTGAAAGCGAAACAGTATGTTGCGGACGATTCTCCTCGCCTTTGGGGCTGGGTGGTCTTTCCGAAGGGCTTCAACGCTCCTCACATGATGGAGATAGCCAAACTCCAGGCATGGACGATCAAACCTGCGGTCCTGCGGTAGCAGAATCAAGACCTTTGGACGTGGAACGCCGATGAAGGGCTGCAATCATCGGGCCTTATCGGCCGGACGCACGGTAACGACCAGTCGGCGGTAGCTCGTCAGGTTCGGGTTGCCGTCGTCGGTCACTTTCAGGATGATGTGAATCGTCTTGGGCGAGTCGACCGGAGGCGCCACGAAACAGGCGTTCTCCGAATCGGAGTCCTCTATCTCGACCGCGTCCTCGTACGAATCCGCTTCTTCGTATTGCCACCAGTGATATCGGAGATTGTCGCCGTCGGGATCGCTCGACCCGCTTGCTGAGAGGCTGACTGTTTGCCCAGACGTGACGATCCTTTGTAATACATTTGTGCTTTCGTCTCCATTGAGACACGCCGCGGGATCGTGGTTGGCATGGGCATAATCGTGCACACACCAGTCCACCCTCGCCGCGAAGTCAAGATTTCGTTGTCGATTCCACCGGCCCACCGTCCATCGTTCTTCCTCCATGACGTCGGAAATCCCTGGATGTGTGTCCCGAGCGTCCACGTAGAAATAGGTGCCGTTTCCGTAGGCCTTGAAGCGTCCACCCCAACAGCCCCATTCGGGATGTGCCGGATCGCTGAGTCCCGGCGCCAGCAAATACAGGAAGGACGGTGTGTCCCCCTCCTTCACGCCATTGGTCTTGCCCGCCTTGGGATATTGCGCGCCCAAAGAGCCATGACCATTCTTGACGTTGGCATCGACCCAATCTTGATTTCTATAGGCCGGGTCGCCCTCCTGGTACATGCCTCTCACGGCATCAGAGGTCTGAATCATGAACAGCTTTGGAAACTGTTCCCATATCCAGACCGCTCCCGTATCTTGCCAACTCACCTGATACACCCGAAGTTTGCCGACGAATTCCGCGGTCTGGGCGGCGGTCCGGTCGTGTCTGACCCTCCAAAGCGCCTGGGCGAGGTCCATCGGGCCTCCCCAAACGACAACCCAGACCGGCCGTGTGTCTTTCTCATCGACCACGCTGATGATGTGGTCTGACGCCGGCGTGTCTTTGCTTGGGCCTATCCAGTCCGTCACGGGATCGCACGACCTCGGGTCTCTGGCCCCCTTCGGATAGGGCACAGGAAACCCTCGCTTGGCTCCCTGCCACTTTCTTTTGACGTGAGCGCCTTCCTTGACCACGCTCTTCAGTTCTTCCACGGACGGGTACGCAAAACCGGGTCTCTCGTGCAGTCTCAGATTCCCAAGGACCTTTCCATACTTATCGATCAGGTCCTTGATCCACTCCGGATGCACTTCTCCGGTACCGTAGGCGAGCGAGGTGGCGACGAGTCCTTCGATGTCGAATTCGTTAGCATAGGTCAAGAGACGAATCATGGACTGCTTATCGTCCGGATCCTTATAGAAATCCGTCAACACGATCAGGCGTTTTCTTTCGCCCGCATGGAGATTCGTCATGAATCCGGCCACCGTGAGAATTGCCGTGATCGCTAACAACTCGGCTTTTGCTCGCTGAAGCGGTGCCGAATTCCGTCTGCCTGCTCCTTTCATTCTGGTCGCCATACTCTCATTGTAACGCAAACCGGAGAAGTCGTCCAGGCAAGCGACGCCAGCGCATCACTTGGTCCGAGGCAGTTGTGAGGTTCACAATGGACTTGCCCTCCGCCATAAACGTGTGTATTGTGATTGGGGTCCGGAGAATGCCGGGCAACTGAAAGGAACAGTTATGGGAAAGAGCATTGTAACCATCATTGTATTGGCTATTGTGGTCGCCGGCTGTCAGAAGCGGCCCGAGCCAAAAGGCGTCAATCGCGAAAGGAGTCGAGAAATGACGATCACAGTAGAGAGTTCAGCGTTCCAGGAAGGCGGCATGATACCGTCGAAGTACACGTGTGACGGACAAGACATCTCGCCGCCGTTAGCGTGGACGGGCGTACCGGAGGCGGCCAAGAGTATCGCCCTGATCGCCGACGACCCGGATGCCCCGATGGGCACGTGGGTTCACTGGGTGATGTGGAACGTCCCGCCCAACGTGCACGAGCTGGCCGAGAACGTGGCAAAGGACCCCGAGCTGCCCGACGGCTCCCGTCAAGGCATGACGGACTTCAAGCGGCCGGGCTACGGAGGACCGTGCCCGCCGAGCGGCACTCACCGGTATTACTTCAAGATCTATGCCCTTGACACAAAGCTGGATTTGCCCGGCACCACGAAGAAGGCCGATCTGCTCAAAGCGATGGACGGGCACGTCCTCGCTGAAGGCCAGTTGATGGGCAAGTACAAGAGGCGATAGGCCGGGAAGTTCTTTCAGTTCCGTCGCCTTTTCGCCAGAAATCGGGGTGGCCGTCCGGACATAATGCAGGGACTAAGAAGCCGCTGTACTTGTTGGTTCTCGTGCGGTAGAATAGAGCCCACAGTTGTCGTCTATGCTCAAAAGGAGAATCATCATGTCGCAGAAAAATAACAGCACACCGGCGAAGTCCACCCCTTTATTCAGCGCAGCCAGAGAGTCTGTCACGCGGCGAAAGTTCATGGGCGCGATGGCGGCGATGGGCGCCGCGGCGCTCACAAACGGCTTGCCTGCCGAGGGCAAAGAGAAAGAGCAGGAGACGCAAGCTCCGATATGGTCCGGGACTCTGCAGCCGGGCGCCGCTCGGGGCACCAAGCGCGGACTTAGCGGTCTGAACATCATCGTCATCATTGCCGACACGTTCAGGGCGGATCACCTGGGATGCTACGGAAGCACGCGCATCAAAACGCCCTGCCTCGATAAGCTCGCAAGCGAGGGTGTTCTCTTTGCCGACGTGACGACGGAAGGACTTCCCACGATCCCTTGCCGACGGGTCTACCACACGGGCAAAAGCGTGTTGCCCGAGTCCAAATGGAAGCCTCTGGATCCCGGCGACACGACATTTGCCCAAATTGTCGGCAAGAAAGGATTCACCACAGGCTTCATTGTCGACACTTACCATTATTTCAAGCCCGATTACAATTTCCATCGCGGCTTCGACTCCTGGCAGTGGGTGCGGGGCCAGGAAACGGACAAATACAAGAGCGGTCCCAAAGACGCCTTCGATCCACGCAAGCACATGCCCGCCCACCTGTGGAATGAGACCTACGACCGCAATATGCGTCAATTCCTTATGAATACACAGGACCGTGAAGGGCCGAAGGATTACTTCTGTGCTCAATCCTGCCAGGCTGCGGCAGACTGGCTCGAACACAACGGCAAGAATAAGCCCTTCATGCTCTGGATCGACATGTTCGACCCACACGAGCCGTGGGACGCACCGCCGCGATTCCAAAAGATGTATCGCGACGAGTATCCGTACGAGCGATACCTGTTCGGCTACGGGGTCAGGAACCGGGACATCCGTCCCGACGACCTTCCCGTCATCAGGGACCTTTACGCCGCGGAAGTCACCTTCAGCGACTATTGCATCGGCCGGCTCCTGGAGCGTGTCGAGCAACTGGGCCTGATGGAAGATACGGTGATCGTCTTTTCGACCGATCACGGTACTCATCTCGGCGAGGAAGGTTGCGTGCAGAAAACGCCCGCCCTTCTGAATCGGTGTGTCACGCACATTCCGCTCATTGTCAGGCATCCTGATCGCCGCTTCGCGGGAAAGCGTGTGGATGGTCTGGTCAATGCGATTGATTACCTGCCCACCTTTCTCTCGCTGCTCGGCGTCCGAGACTACAAGAACCTCGACGGCCAGGATGCGTGGAGGCTGGTGACTGGAGAGGCCCCGTCGATCCACGACGAGGTCTACACTGTTTTCGGCAATTTTGGCGCCGTCCACACGCTCGATTGGCATTATTTCCAGAACGTCAGGGGCAAGAACGCCGGCAAGGGACCGTGCCTCTACAACCTGAAAGATGATCCTCTCCAGGCCAAAAACGTCCTTCGTGACTTCCCAGACGTGGCAAAACAATTGAGGGCTAAATTAGGGAACCATCTGAAGATCAAAATACCGCCTCTGAAGGTGTAGTCGCCAAAGTACAGTCAAGTGGCTTCGTCAAGGTCGCGACGGGCGGAAGCGCTGGATCGTTTAGCGAACGCCGCCGGAGTCCGGCAGATCCGTCGGCTCCAGAATGATCCGGCTGTGTCCCAACAGCGTTCCCGTCGCCCGCGCGAGGTAGATTTGGGCAATTTCGTATTCCACAATAGCGTGGATTCTTCCCAACTGCGCTCCGGCCAGTGCCGTCGCAGAATCCAACACCTCCGTACTGGTTCGGTTACCAATCTCGAACTGCGATTGCTCAACCTTATACGTGCGCAAAGCCGCTTCGACATCTTTTTCGGCCGCCAGGATACTTCGCCAGCTATTGTTCAGTTCCCGGACTGCGTCATACACCTCTTTTCGGATAGACAGACGAAAGTCGGCGTAACTGATCTGGTTCTGAAGCTGCTGAAGTCTCGCGCGTTCCAGGCGCGCCTTGGCCGCCCGGTTACCCAGGGGAATACTGGCGGAAAGACCGAGCGAATGTGCATCAGAAGTCCTGTCCCCAAAAGCTTCCAGAGCATGTCCTATATCACCGGCATCTGTTGCTGTGTTATAAGTGTAACTCAGGCTTAGGTCAGGGAGTACCGCATTGCGCGTTATTTCCAAGTTCAACTCTTCGATGGCCAAAGCCAATTCCCACTGAATGGTCTCCATGCGATTGTCCAGCGCGATTTTGATGAGCTTTTCCGGTTTGACGTCTAATTTCAGCGGATTCGGTACCGTCTTCGGATCAATCCTGATATTTGCATTGAGGGGCATGTCCGGACGGTTCATAATACGTTGTAGGTCAAGCTGCCTGTTTTGAACTCTCGTTTCGGTGTCGATAAGACTTCCAACCCGACTTAATAGACCTGATTCCGCACGGATGATTTCCGTTCGGGGAGCAGCACCCGCGGCGACCTTCTTTTGAGCATGATTGAGTTGATCCTGAGCAAGCTTGTATTGTTCGCGGCTAACGTCGAGATCGCGGAGGGCCGTGTAGAGATTCCAGTAAGTAATATCGGCATTTACCAAAAGATCAATGGCTCTTTGTTTCGTTCGAGCATCTACCGCGTGCTTTTCATAACCAGCGATACGGATCGATTGAGTATTGATGCGCATCCCACCACCTCGAAGCAAGCTCTGAATGACGGATACGCTGACCGCCGCATCGGCTACGCCGTCAAAAGTGTCACCATCGGATTCCCCGAACGGCATGCCCACCGAGATCGAACCTCCTGTATATAGGGGGGCTCGTACGCCCATATCATAGTCGTTGCTTGTGGACGACACGCCTGCGTCGGTCTCTGATGTGGTGTAGGAGGCTGAACCATAGAAAGTCGCCTCGAACTTGGCCCGCTCTATGTCCAGAGATCGTTGTGCAACGGCCGGATCAATCAGATCGACTTTGAGATCCAAATTATTTTCCAGGGTAGCGGCGCGAACCTGATCGAGCGTCAGCTCAATCACCGGAGCTTCCTCATTTGAATCGGTGACTTGCTCTGTGACCTCTTTGCTGGCTTCTTCAACAGAAATCGGCGGTGAATCTGAGAGGTCTGCTGGCCGAACCGCTTCGATCGTATTAAGATTTGTGGTTAAAGCCTTGATTTTGGGGTCCTCTTTCAATGTCGGAGCAGGACACCCCGCTACCGCCAGCCAGACCAAACCTATTGAAGTCCAGAAGCAGACCATTCCTTTGTGAAAACCAAATCCTGTCCAGCATTTGCCTCGTCTTACCGTCTTCATTGCTAATGCCTCATTCATACCTAAGGACGTTCATTCGATCTTCTCGACCGAACGAGTCACAATGGTGAAAAGAACGTTGTCAGCCAAGATATATCGAAAAGGTATGCAACTATCGTGCCAATCTCTATGCCCCAAAAGCCCTTCAAAGGCCCTGAAAAACCGGGCAGATTCACGTTCAGGTGTACGCTACACAAATCGTGTGTCCGATTTTGGGATAATTTGTTCGAAAACGGACACTTTCTTTATCAGGTCATTCATACCTCAGCGCTTCCATCGGATCGATCTTGGCGGCCCGGCGGGCGGGAAGATAGCAAGCCGCCAGAGCGGCTGATGTTAGCACCGCCGCGACCAATATAAAGGTGATTGGATCGTAAGCCGTGACGCCAAAGAGGAGACTATTGATGAGCCTACCCAAAGCGAGCGAGCCCGCCAGGCCAATGGCGATACCGATCAATACCAATTTGGCGCCTTGATGCAGGACCATGCGCACAACGTCGGCCACGCGAGCGCCCAGGGCAATTCGAATGCCGATTTCATTGGTCCGTCGTGAGACAGAATAAGCTATGACGCCGTAGATGCCCAGGGTTGCGAGCAGGAGGGCCGTCAGGGCGAAAACCCCCAGGACCGTCGTCGTCAGCCGGCGCATGAAAGACCGTTCCAAACTAATAGCCCGCAAGGTCTGGACGTTATCTATTGGAACGTCTGGACCGATTTGAGAGACTACGTGACGAATCGGGGCCGCCAGACTCAGAGGATCGCCTTGCGCGCGAACCACTGCCGTCATAGAGTCCTGTACATTCTGATACATGCAAAGGTAAATGGATTCCCGGGAAAAGTTATCTACTCCGTAGTGTTTGACGTGACGGACCACGCCGA
>CAYZAH010000055.1:0-7836 GCA_964475805.1 uncultured Pirellulales bacterium
GAGTCCGGCGTCAAAACCTCATCGATGAGAATGATCTTGCCGTCAACGCGCCCCCACTCGAACTTCGTATCGGCCAGGATGATCCCACGACCCTCAGCGTAGTGACTGGCCTTCGTGAAGATCTCCATACTCTTTTGGCGGACGTACTGAGCCGTCTCTTCGCCAATGATCTCCGCACTTTGCTCGAAACTGATATTCTCGTCGTGCGTTCCCCTCTCGGCTTTCGTGGCCGGGGTGAATATCAGCTCGGGCAGCTTCTGGCATTGCTTGAGTCCCGCCGGCAACCTCTGACCGCAAACGGTTCCACTTTGGCTATATTCCTTCCAGCCCGAGCCGGCTAAATACCCCCGCACGACACACTCGATCGGCAAAACCTCGCCTTTTTTGACGAGCATACTCCGCCCGGCCAACTGGTCAGCGTGGTTGCGGAACGGCTCCGGGAAGCTCGCCACGTCGTCGGTTATCAGGTGATGCTCGATGTCCTTGCTTAGAAAATCGAACCAGAAACGCGAAATTTTCGTCAAGACGATGCCTTTATAGGGAATGCCGTTGGCCATGACCACGTCAAAAGCACTGAGCCGGTCGGTTGCGACGATAAGCAGCTTGTCGCCCAGATCGTATATGTCGCGGACCTTGCCCCGGCTCGGCTGCCTGGGTCCTATATTCGTTTCCAGAATCGTCTCAGCGATCATTTCTTCCTTCATCAGAATCTCCAATCCATTTATCATTCCGTGTCGTTAGCTCACAAATTCTAAGGGTCGAAAGGCTCAATTGCACGCCATTTTTAATTTTTGCGCCGCAGCATCCCGCACCTGCCAAGCTTCGCCGGCGAAAAATTTCTTTTTTTGGCGAATTTTCCATTGAACCATTATGAGCATATGCCCATAATAGTGTTTATGACAAAATCACACTACACAGCAGGCGGACCGACGGCGCCGGACCCGATCGCATGTGGCGTCCGCAAGGAGGCTCACTGCCGATGAGGACCTATTTCGACTGTATCCCGTGTTTTGTTCGCCAGGTGCTCGACTCGGTCCGCATGACGACGGATGATATGCGGCTTCAGGAGAAGGTCCTCCGCGAGGCGCTCCACATGGCGAGCGAGATGGACCTGAGCCAGAGTCCGCCCGCAATGGCTCAAAAGATACACCGGCTCATTCGTGAAACGACGGGAATCAACGACCTCTATCTGGAGGTTAAGAACCGCTTCAACAAGCTGGCGCTTGAAATGTATCCTCAATTGAAACAGCGAATCGACGCTTCCGTGGATCCCGTCGAGACGGCGGTTCGGCTGGCTATCGCCGGCAATATTATTGATTTCGGTGTGAACGCCAACGTCGAGCCGGGGCAGGTGGAACGAACCATTGCCGAGTCGCTGACGGACCCACTCGATAGACAAAGCTTAGAGACGTTCAAGGACGCCGTGTCGCGCGCGAAGAAGATACTCTATCTCGGCGACAACGCCGGTGAGATCGTCTTCGACCGGTTGCTGATCGAGCAACTGCCTTACGATAAGATAACTTTCGTGGTCAAAGGCGGGCCTATTTTGAATGACGCCGTCATGGAAGATGCGCAGATCGTCGGACTCACGGGCCTGGTCGAGGTTATCGACAACGGCTTTGACGCTCCCGGCACCGTTTTGGAAGATTGCTCTGAGGCGTTTCGTCGTCGATTTGACGAATCGGATTTAGTGATCTCCAAGGGTCAGGGCAACTGCGAGACCCTGAGTGACGTCGATAAGAACATTTTCTTTTTGGTGAGACCGAAGTGTAACGTCCTGGCCCGACATCTGGGCCGCGAGATCGGCAGTTTGGTATTGTTGGGATCGAATCACAATCAGTTCACGGAAAGGAGTTGAGATTATGCCACGAGGAAACGGAACAGGGCCGGCCGGACAGGGACGCGGCGGTGGCCGCGGCATGGGCCGCGCTGTGGGTCAGGGTAGAGGCCGCATGGGAGGCCCATCGGCCGCGGGGCCGGGAGGCAATTGCGTCTGTCCGAAGTGCGGCTATCAGGAGCCTCACATGGTCGGACAACCATGTAACGCGAAAACGTGCCCGAAATGCGGCACGCAAATGACCAGAGGATGATTCGTTTGAAAGGATTCGATATGTCAGAGCAAGGTCAGGAAAACAGACTGCCGCTCATCGGCGAAAAGGCCCCGTCGTTCGAGGCGGAAACCACACAGGGGAACATTCACTTTCCCGATGATTTCAAAGGCAAATGGGTCATTTTCTTTTCTCACCCGGCGGATTTTACGCCGGTATGTACCACGGAATTTATGACGTTCGCCACGATGGAAAAGGAATTTGCGTCGTTGAACGCCCGGCTGCTCGGCTTGTCTATTGACAGCGGCTACAGCCATATCGCCTGGTTGCGGACGATCAAGGAAAAGATCGAATTCAAAGGCATGAAGGAGGTCGAAGTCAATTTCCCCGTTATCAGTGACTTGACGATGGAGATATCCAGGAAATTCGGCATGCTCCAACCTTCGGCAAGCACGACACAGGCTGTACGGGCTGTATTTATGATCGATCCCAACGGTATCGTCCGGGCGATTCTGTACTATCCTCTGAGCAATGGACGAAACATGGAAGAGATCAAGCGCCTGCTGATTGCCGTGCAGCACTCAGACAAGTACAAGATCGCAACGCCTGCAAATTGGCAACTCGGCGACGATGTGATCATTCCTCCGCCCGGGTCCTGCGGCACCGCCAAGGATCGCGTCGAGAAGGCGGGCGCCGACTACAACTGTCTGGACTGGTTCTTGTGCCTCAAGAAATGCCCGCACGGAGATTAGAGCATCGAGAGAGCTTACTGATGATGTAATCAGTTTTTGAAACTGAGTCGAAACAATAACTCATCTGATTTTGAAAAGGAGATTTATTATGCCACGTGGAGATGGAACAGGTCCCGTCGGGATGGGACCGATGACGGGTCGGGGGGCTGGATTTTGCGCCGGCTATTCAGGGCCAGGTTATATGAACGCCGCGGGTGGCCGCGGATACTGGGGCCGGGGTCGCGGTGGCGGTCGCGGCTGGAGACACTGGTATCACGCGACGGGCATGCCCGGCTGGGCCAGAGCGCCGATGGGCTACCCGGCCTGGAGTGGTCCCGTATCGCCGTACGCCGGACCCTTTGCCCCGGCAATGACGGCCGAACAGGAGCTTGACGGCCTGAAAAAGCAAGCGGAGCACTTCCAGGATGCACTGGGCCAGATCAACCAGCGCATCGAGCAGCTCGAAGCAGAAGCTAACAAATAACGAGCCGCTTTGGAATTGTTGAAAAGGTTTCATCGAGGCATTTGAGATTGCCGCGCGATTCTCTGAATCGCTCGCAATGACGGACGGAAGTATCTTCTGTCGTTGCGAGGAGCGAAGTGACGAGGCAATCTCAGTTTTCAACAGTCCTGCTCCGACTCAAACACGAAAGGATTTCTATGAAAATTGCCATCACATCGACGGGCGAAACACTAAACAGCCAGGTGGATCCGCGATTCGGAAGGGCGGCCTTCTTCATGATTGGCGATACCGATACGATGGAGTTTACGGCCATCGAAAATGAAAACGCCACCGGCGGCGCGGCGGGTATCGGCTCGGCCAAGCGCGTGATCGACGAGGGCGTCGAGGCCGTTTTGACGGGCAATTGTGGTCCGAACGCTCAACAGACACTGGAGGCGGCCGGGATAAGGCTCTACACTAACGTGACCGGGACCGTCGCCGAGGCGGTCGAGCGTTTCAAGAGCGGTGCGTTGACGGCAGCCGACGGCCCGAACGTCCAGACTCATTTTGGCATGGGCAAGTAACATGCGGGACCATTTCGTTGTGGCTATCGCCAGCGGCAAAGGCGGGACGGGCAAAACCACGGTGGCTGCGAACCTCGCCCGGGCGGCCTGTGATTCGGGACAGAATGTTCAGTATCTCGATTGTGACGTCGAGGAGCCGAACGGTCATATCTTCCTGAAACCGCAGATCACCGACAGCCGGAAGGTGACCATAGACGTCCCGCAGATCGATCCGCAGAAATGCACGGCGTGCGGGCAGTGCGGGGGCATCTGCCAGTTCGGCGCCATCGTCTGCATCAAGGAGCACGTCCTGACGTTCGAGCAGCTTTGTCACTCGTGCGGCGGTTGTTTTCGCGTCTGTCCCGAAGATGCGATAACGCCGAAGCCACTGGAGATCGGAACCATCGAGCGAGGCGAGGCCGGTGGAATCGACTTCGTGAGCGGTCGGTTGGACATCGGTCACGTGCGAACGCCGACCCTCATAAAGGAAGTCAAGAGACATATACGCCCGGAATCTCTGGCGATTCTCGACGTTCCGCCGGGAACATCCTGTCCGGTCGTCGAGGCGATCAAGGAGACGGATTTTGTCTTGCTCGTAACCGAACCGACGCCGTTCGGGTTAAACGATTTGAAGTTAGCGGTGGAGTTGGTGCGCGAACTGGATATCCCTTTCGCCGTAGTGGTGAATCGCGACGGCATCGGAAATGAGGACGTTGAAAAGTACTGCCAGGCCCGGGGCATCGACGTCGCTTTTCGGCTGCCCGACGACCGGCGTATCGCCGAAGCCTATTCATCCGGGCAGATGATCGTGGACGTATCGGACGACTATAGGCAGCGGTTTCTCGGCGTTTATGACTATTTGGAACGCGCAAGGGCGAAACTTGATGAAACAAGGCGATTACGAGTTCGCGGAAAGAATCGTTAGCGATTTGAAAGTCCGGCGTGCAGCGTGCAGAATCCTGGGCGTGTCCGAAACTGAGGGCAAAGAAGCGTTGAAGAGAGCGTATAGATCAGCGTCATTGAAGTGTCACCCCGACCATAATCCGGGCGACAACGACGCACATAAACGCTTTTTGCTGGTCAAATGTGCGTACGAGATTCTGGCCGAGAACAAACCGTGTAGCACGTTGTCCGAGCTAATCGAATCGTGGCCCGGCGTTCCGGAGGACGATCGATTCGATCTTGACAATCTTTGGGGACATTTTTTATGGTGGCGTGAGAAGTTCTTCTAAATTGGGAGACTGGCATCAGGGCCCGGCTCAACACAAAAGAATTGGTTGGCATGAAAAAATATCTGCAATCCTGCAAAACAGACTTTTGGAAAGAGGTTTTTGAAGCTGAACTGAACTATCTCCTGAGGGAATTGGGAAATGGCAAGGATGTTCTAAGTGTCGGATGCGGACCTGCAATTATCGAAGCGGGTTTGAGCGAACACGGTTTTAACGTGACCGGCCTGGACGTCTCGCAAGAGGCTTTGGATTGGGCGCCCGATCAGGTGAGGACAGTTGTAGGTTCAGCAGAAGGCATGGAATTCGCGCCGGAGTCTTTTGACGCGGTCCTCTATGTGGTTTCTATTCAGTTCATTGAAAAATACGAAGAAGCGATCAAAGAAGGAGCTCGTGTCCTCAGGCCGGATGGCAGAATTGTGATGATGTTGCTCAATCCGAAATCCGCGTTCTTCAAGCGCAAAATGCTGGAGCCTGATTCGTATATGAGAAAGATCAAGCACAAGAGTCCGATGGAAATCGAAGCGGAGGCTGCAAGATATTTTTCTGTTCGGTCAGAATACTTTTTGGGAATCGAAGGAACGAGAGTATATCCATGTGATGATTCTTATGGTGCAAGTCTATGCGTCATAAAAGGCACCAAAAAGCGTCGCGTGGAGAACGTGAGCATTGGTGAAGATATTGTCATCGAATCTTAATGAGGTAAACAATGGAAGAAAAAGTGGATATCTTGGTCTTGGGGGGCGGGCCGGCGGGAATTATCAGCGCGGTCACGGCACGAAAATATTACCCCGAGAAGAAAATCGCTCTTATGAAAAGCGTCGGAGACGGGGTGATCCCTTGCGGCATCCCCTACATGTTCGCGAGCCTGAAGAGCCCCGACGAAAACAAGCTCGGCAACGCCGCATTGGAAAAGAACGGCGTCGACGTGATCGTGGACGAAGCCGTAACCATCGACCGGCAAGCCAAAGTCGTGGCAACCAAGAAGGAAGCCAAGTATGGCTACGACAAACTGATCCTTGCCATCGGCTCCCTGCCTGTAATGCCGCCAATCCCGGGCATCGACAAGAAGGGCATTTACCCCATCCACAAGAATATGGCCTGTCTCAAAAGCGCCATAGAAGAAATCAAAAAGGCGAAGAACGTGCTCATCGTCGGAGGCGGCTTCATAGGCGTGGAGTTCGCGGACGAGGCTTCCAAGATAAGCGGCCTGAACGTCAGCTTGGTGGAAGTGCTTCCGCACGTGCTGGCCAATTCTTTTGATGAAGAGTTTTCCGCACTGGCCGAACAAAAGCTCGAATCGAAAGGGGTCACTTTAATGACCGGCCTCCGCGTCGAAGAGATCCTGGGAACGGAGAAGGTAGAAGGCGTCCGGCTTTCGGACGGCAGGGAGATAGCCGTCGAGAGTATCATTCTGGGCGTCGGGGGAACCCCCAATACGAAGTTAGCCACCGACGCGGGACTGGACTTGGGCAAAGGCAGAGGAATATGGGTGGACGAGTACATGCGTACGAGCGACCCTGATATCTTTGCAATAGGTGATTGTGCCGGCAAGCGGGATTTCTACACGCGCAAAGATGCGTCCGTCATGTTGGCTTCCACCGCCACGGCGGAAGCCCGAATCGCGGGGGCCAATCTGTACCGCCTGAAAGTCGTGCGGGAGAACAAGGGGACCATCGCAATCTACTCGACGTATATCGACGGCCTGGTGTTAGGTTCAGCCGGGTTGACGGAGAACAGCGCCAAAAACGAAGGCTTCGAGATCGTAACGGGCACGGCCGAGGGAGTGGATAAGCACCCGGGAACATTACCCGGCGCCAGCAAGATCAAGGCTAAGCTCATCTTCTCGCAACGCTCCGGCATCATATTAGGCGGACAAGTGGCGGGTGGAATATCTTGTGGAGAGATCATCAATCTCATCGGCGTTGCCATTCAAAAAAGGATGTCGTTCGCCGAGCTGGAGACCTTGCAGATGGCGACCCATCCCTACCTGACCAGCGCGCCGACGGTTTATCCGATCGTGGTCGCCGCACAGGATGCGTCACGCAAAATGTGACCGGGCACAATGCTCCGAGAAAACTCTATGAAAGAAGTGGTTGTCATAAGCGGCAAAGGCGGGACGGGCAAGACGAGCATCGTGGCGTCTTTCGCGGCCCTTGCGAAGAACGCCGTGTTGGCCGATTGCGACGTCGATGCGGCGGATTTGCATCTTATTTTGGCGCCCGACGTGAAACGAACCGCCGATTTCAGCGGCGGCAAATTAGCCTCCATCATGACGGATAAGTGCATCGGTTGCGGTCGGTGCGAAGACATCTGCCGTTTCGATGCGCCAGCATTCAACGGTCCTCGCAACGACGTCGTTGAGAAAACCTATACGATCAATCCGATCTCATGCGAAGGATGCGGTGTCTGCGCTCACTTTTGCCCGGTCAACGCCATCGAGTTCAAGGACACCGTCAACGGCCAGTGGTTTGTCTCGCAGACGAGGTTCGGGCCTATGGTTCACGCCCGGCTCGGGATCGCCCAGGAAAACAGTGGCAAATTGGTCACTCTCATACGCAAAGAAGCCAGGCATCTCGCTGCTGAGCAAGAACGCGATCTGATCGTTGTGGACGGGTCGCCGGGCATTGGTTGCCCGGTGATTGCGTCAGTCACTGGCGCCGATTTGGTGCTGATCGTGACCGAGCCGACCCTCTCGGGCAAGCACGATCTCGACCGGGTCACCGAGCTAACGAAGCACTTCAATATCCCCACGGCGATCTGCATCAATAAATGCGACATAAACCCGGGCATCGCAGAGGAGATCAGGAACGCCGCCCATTCACA